>CALKMO010000125.1 GCA_937991785.1 uncultured bacterium
TTGCTATAAGTTCACGGGCGCCCTTCTCACCTATGCCTGGTACGCCTGGTATGTTGTCGGAAGCGTCCCCCATCAAACCGATCCAGTCTGGTATCTGAGAAGGCTTCAATCCCTTCTCCCGCTCAACACCGGCCGCGTCCAGAAAAATATCCTTCTGCGGATCGTAGACCCTAACGCGGCCTCCGACGAGCTGCAGCAGGTCTTTGTCTCCGCTGACTACGGTCACCTCCAGCCCCTGCTCGGCGGCCTGTTTCGCCAGGGTGGCTATTACATCGTCCGCCTCCACGCCGTCCACGCGGAAGGCCGGTATGTTATATGCGGCACAAAGCTCGATGATCCTTTCAACCTGAGGCTTCAGGTCGTCCGGCATGGGCTTACGCGTCGCCTTGTACTCCGCGTACCGACTCCTGCGTTCCGTCGGCCCGACAGGATCGAATACGGCCGCGACATACTCCGGCCCATGCTTGTCCAAAAGGGCCATGAGCATCTTGGCGAACCCAAACACCGCTCCTGTAGGCTCCCCGGACGGCGAGGCCAGTTTAGGATAGGCATGGTATGCCCTGTGGACCTGGGCGTGCCCATCTATCAGGTATAACTTCTCCGCCATATTATAAGGGGTTTCCCAAGAGACTTACATGAACAGCGACCGGCCGTCAGAAAACGGCGCCTACGCCGCGTCGTTCGTATCGTTTCTTCTTAGAAACTTCCCTCCGGAGACTAAACTCTATGCCGCCGCCGCGTCTCGTGTCAAGTGTCGCGACATCTGAAACGGATCGCGGTCTACACGCCTAATTTCGGCGATATCCAGGATAAGGCTCAAAAACCCAAAACATGCACGTTGGAAGGCTACGGCTTGCGCCTGCTTCGACAACGCGGCCCAAAACCAGATAGCCTGTCCTCCGGCAGGCCGATCCGAAGCGCATCTTGAGATCTGTCCGCCTGAGCGAAATAGCCGGTCGGAAGGCCATCCGCAGCGGCCGCGAGCCGTCCAGGAACGGCCGGTTGGCAGATTGGTATCATGCCTTCCTCGCGAGTCGGCGACGGCCGCGGCACAATGCCAAGCGATGCGACGGCCTCTCGCGGGAGACGGGCATGCCGGCGCGGGAGATCACCCGCCGCCGGCGGTAGGCACTATGTCCTGCCGCGGGGCTTGGAACTTGATGTTCTTTATCCCGGCCCGTTTCGCCACGTCCATCGCGGCTATAATATTAAAGAAAGGCACCAGCTGGTCGCGATTCCTCACCTCGTCCGCAGGAACTATTATGACGGCCTGGTCGGGGTTGGCCGCCGCCGCAGCTCGGAGCGGCGGCTCCAGTTGGTTGACGTCGCTTAACGGCTGCGAATCCTTGGAACCGAGGTAATAGGTAGCTGTCCTCATCGCCTTTACGTTGAAATTGCCGCTCTCGCGCGCCGCCACGTTATCCGCCACAAGGATCCGTATCTCGTCGGGTTTTTTCATCTGCTCTACCGGCACGGCCATCTGTCCTTCGTCCTTAGGCAGGAAGGCGTCCAGCCGCTGCTCGAGCTGGCGGAACTTTGTGGCGCACATGAAAAAGATCAACAGGAGGAAGACGATATCTATCATTGAGGTGAAGAACGACTGCGGTTCCTCCATCGCCAGCGATCTTATGTCTATCAGGGCCATCGCTTCGTCTCCTCGCTACGTCCGCCCCTTGAATATATCCACCCTCCAGGCTGCGGGCCGGGAAGCGCGATCAACGCGGCTTCTTCGGTTCGCAGCCGAACGACAGGTTCCACACACCGGCCTTCATGCACGCAACCATAGCCATCTGCACGAACTGAAACTCCGTGCGCGCGTCCGCCCGTATCTTGACTTGCAGCTTACTTACCCCCTTCTCGTCCTTCTCGGCGGCCTCGGCTCGCCCCTTGAGGAAGTCGGTCAATCTCTGCAGAGTATATCTTTGCCCGCGCACAACGTACCCTTGGTCAACCCTTCCTGTCCGCTGATCGTAGGAATAAATGACATTGATCACCTGCCTTCCCTTGACCACATCCTTGTCTTCCTTGGCCGACAGGGCCTTGGGCAGTGTCAGGGCTTCGTTTTCCACCCGGGCCATCTCGGACACGCACATGAAGAATATCAGCAGGAGGAAGACAATATCTATCATCGAGGTGAAGAACGATTGCGGCTCTTCCATCGCGAGCGATCTTATGTTCATCATCGCCATAGGCTTAGCGCCTCCCAGCTACATCGCCTTGCGACCCGGCTTGCCTTATTGCCCCAGACCGCTTTTCATCCCCTCTTCATCCGCTTACCGGCGCCTCCTTCCAGCGTATCCGCACTTCCTCCAGCCGCCGTTCTGTTATCGCGCCAGCAGGTAATCGGACGGAAGGCGGGACACTAAACTATATCCTCTCGCTTCCCATCTGTCGCATTGCGCCGATATCAAGCCGTCTTTCTGAACCTGCTAAACAGGTTCGTGACGATGCTCTGCATCTCGAGGTATGTCTTTATGACGCGGTTCTGCAGCAACTTATAGACTATAATCAGCGGCATGGCAACGGTCAGCCCCTCGAAGGTGGTGACCAGCGCCTGAGAAATCGAGTCGGCTAGCTGTGCGGGAGTGGCTCCGCCGGCCGTAGATGCGATGACGTTGAATGCGGAAATCATCCCGGTGACGGTACCGTACAGACCGAGCATCGGGGAGATGGTGGAGAGAGTCGAGAGAATGGCGAGTTTCTGAAGCAGCGCCGTGGTCTCCTCGTCGCTCGCCGCCGTCACTCCTGCCATCATGGCGTCGTAGCCGAAGTCCATTTGTGCCAGACCCGCCCCTACTATGCGGGATATATAGGAATCGTCAGCCTGACAATATTCTATGGCCTCCTCGTAGTTGCCTTCCTCGAATATCTGCTCAAGCTCGGCCACAACGTGCGCCGGTATGAGTCTATCGTGCTTCATCTCGACCGCATACTGTATGGATAGGGCGAGGGCAGCTATCGAACACAGGATTATGATTGCGCCGACCACGCCTCCAGCTTTTATCGCGTCCCACCAAGTCCTCTCGCCCGCCGGAAGCTCCGACGCCCCTTCCTCTGCGGCGTAGCAAGTTGCGAACGTCCCGTCCCCGCACACCTCGCCTACCGGTATCGAAACGTTCCCGGAAAGCACAAAAACCAGCAGAACGCCAGGAATCCATCGCGCCATGGCCAAAACCTCCAACCCTAAACTCCCTTTCGCGACCCGACGCTTGAGAATCGCCCCCTTGGGCAATCTCCGCCGCAGTCGCCTTCGCGCCCAGCACCCGCTCCCCATGCCTTGCGTTCAGCGAGCGAACAATTTCCCCTGCAAAATTCAAAAACGAAACCCCCTCATAAACCTTGCGCGAATTTTTTCAAGTCCGTCGCAGACACTGAGCTTATGAAAAACCGCTCGGGAACTTTTGCTCTTAAGAAATCACTATATATTGAGGTTGCGATTAAATCAAGCTCCACAAAATGGGCAGTCTCCATTTACGCTACCACACGCCTACAGCCAAATTGTCCTCTTGAGATGGCCGATGACATTTTCGGTCGACAAACCCTACCAGCAGGCGCGATAGCCATTTTTCTTCATCCGCCAGCGAACGGAACATCGCCTGCCGCAACGGCGAACAGCATCAATGCGGCCTGAACGGACAGACTCTCTCAGACGGCATGTGCTTCCTAACGGGACGAGAGACGATTTCGGAAAGGTAGCCGCGCGACGGCAAGGCGCCGAAGGGGCCAAGGGATCGGTTCCATGCCGGTTCGCCTTCGCAAGGGCCGCCGCCTATTGCCGACCGCCGGCTTCGTTCGACTGAACGCTACCTCTCAGCTTTATCTTTTCGATGATTGTCGCTTTCCACGATCGCCCGTCGAAAGCGACGGTTTCGCAAAGGTGATTTGGCGCTCCTGGAAGACGCGCTGCGTATACTTTCCGGTCTTCGCGCCTTTTCCCGTGGCGCGGCCTCGCCGCCGCGATACCCGGCGTCTAATTCGAATTATCAGTGGCAGAACCTCGTCTATGGTGTCCGCGAGATGGAATTTCATGCCCTTGGTAAGCGACCTATCCATATCGGCCACGTCGTCGCGATTCTTGCCGGGAAGGATAACGTTCTTTATACCGGCCCTTCTGGCCGCCAGGACCTTTTCCTTTATTCCGCCGACCGGGAGTATCTTGCCGCGGAGCGTTATTTCGCCGGTCATCGCAGTGTCCGAGCGCACCGGACGCCCGGTGAAGAGCGAGGCTAGCGAGGCCAGTATGGCCAATCCGGCCGAGGGGCCGTCCTTAGGCGTGGCGCCTTCAGGAACGTGAATATGTATTTCCTGATCCTGGAGGGCCGCATCTTCTATGCCGAGGCTTTCGGCGTGCGACCTGATGTACGAAAGCGCGGCGCGCGCTGATTCCTGCATGACCTGGCCGAGATGCCCGGTCAGCAGCAAACCGCCCCTGCCCTTCATGCGCGTGGACTCGATGAACAGGATGTCGCCTCCACTTTCTGTCCACGCCAAACCGATCGCCACGCCCGGTTCCTTGGTGCGTTCGGCGGTTTGGACATAAAGCCTTTCGGGCCCCAACAGGGACCTGAGGTTTTCGCTTTTGATCGAGCGGGGGGGCTTTCCGCCTTCCGCCACGCGCAGGGCTATCTTCCTGCATATTGACGCGATGTTGCGCTCGAGCTGCCTGACGCCAGCCTCGCGCGTATAGCTGCGCACTATCCTGAGGATAGCCGAGTCCTCCAGATTGACCTGCTCGGGCTTAAGGCCGTTCTCGCGGATCTGGCGCGGTATCAGGTAATTTCCGGCTATCTTGAGTTTCTCCTCCTCGGTGTAGCCCGGCAGCGATATCGTTTCGAATCTGTCGCGCAGCGCCGGAGGAACCGTGTCCATCACGTTGGCCGTGACGATGAACATGACCTTGGAAAGATCGAACGGAACGCCCAAGTAGTGGTCGGTGAAACTGAAATTCTGTTCCGGGTCGAGGACCTCCAGGAGCGCGGAGGCCGGGTCGCCCCGGAAGTCAACTCCAAGCTTATCCACCTCGTCCAGCATGATCAACGGGTTCGCGGATCCGGCCCTGCGTATCTCTTGGATGATCTTCCCCGGCAGCGCGCCGACGTAGGTGCGGCGGTGGCCGCGGATCTCCGCCTCGTCCCTGACTCCGCCCAGCGACAGCCTTGCGAACTTTCTGCCCAGGGCAGAGGCTATGGAGCGCCCGAGCGATGTTTTGCCCACCCCCGGGGGACCGACGAAACACAAGATGGGGCCGCGCCCGGCCGGGTTCAGTTTCCGCACGGCCACATACTCCAGTATCCTGTCCTTGACCTTTTTCAGATCGAAGTGATCGCGGTCCAGGATCCGGCGGACGCGCTCGATGTCGAAGTCATCCTTGGTGTATATCTCCCAAGGCAGGCTGACCATCCAGTCCAGGTAGGTTTGCGCGACCGAGTACTCGGGCGAGAACGGCGATATGCGCTCGAGTCTGGCGGCCTCGCGTTCGGCCTCCTTCCTCGCGGCCTCCGGCATCTTGGATTCGGCCAGCTTTTTCCTGATCTCCGCCACCTCGGCGGCGCGCGGATCCTCCTCGCCAAGTTCCTTCTGTATCGCCTTCAACTGTTCGCGCAGGAAATGCTCCTTCTGGCTTCGTCCTATCTGTTCCTGCACCCGGCTCTGGATCATAAGGCTGAGTTCGGCGATCTGCATCTCTCGCGCAAGGAACCTGGCCACCAGCTCCAGGCGCCTCGCCACATTGAACTCCTCCAGTACGCCCTGCCGTTCGGCCAAGGGCAGGTTCATGTGCCAGGCGACGAAATCCGCGATCTGGCCGGGATCCTCCAGATTCATCGCCGCGACCTCCATCTCCTCGGACGTCGCCTGGCGCACCTTCATGAGCTTTTTGAACTGTTGGAGGACGTTGTCGGCAGCCGCTTTCTCGCCTATGTCGCCTGTCTGGATCGGTTCCGGATATTCAACCAGGCCGCGGAGGTAAGGCTCGCGGGTTTCCATCTTGACCAGCCTGGTCCTGCGCAGACCTTGCACCATAAGGCGCACGGTGCCGTCCGGGATCTTCAGCATCCTCAATATGACGGCCACGACGCCGATTTCGAAAAGATCCTTGGCATCCGGCGTTTCGATGTCGGGTACCCGCTGGGCGAAGACGCCAATAAGCCTGGAACCGAGCGCCGCCTCGTCCACGAGCTTGACGGACTCCTTCCGCCCGATGGCGAGGGAAGCTACGGCTCCGGGCAGGAGCGGCACGTCGCGCATGGGGAGGATGGGGAGGCTGTTCGGCAAGCCATCCTCCTGCTTTTCCTCGCCACTTTCCTCTTCGTCCTCGCGGACCGTCACCGTAGCGGCAGCGGCCGGCACTCCGTTCCCCGCCGGCCCGTCGGCTGCGCCGTCGTCCTTAGCGATCTTCTTATCTCCGTCGTCGTCCGTATTCATCGGATCTCTTTGCAGGCTGAGGTTTTTGCGGGTTCACATGGCGTCCTGGAGCGGACGTGCGTACCTCCCCTTCGTCTTCGGAACTCGGACTTCCAATATTCCGTCCGTCAGCTTGGCGTCGGTCGCTTCCGGTTCGATGTCCGGCGGCAGCGGTATCCTCTGCGAGAACTCCCCGTACCTGATCTCCATGCGGTGGTACCGCTCTTTCGGTCCGGAGGCGACCTCTGCGCGCCTGCCCCTTACGAACAGCGCTCCAGCCTCGACGGTGACGCGAAGGTCCTCCTTCTTTACGCCGGCCACCTCCATGCGCACTACCCATGCGTCCGGGGTCTCATATACGTCGGTTGGCGGGCACCATGCCCTGGGGATCACGCCGCCGAAGGCTACGAACTCCCCGAAGGATCGTCCGGACTCGCCGACGAAGTACTTTACGCGCCAGCGTTCTCCCTTCGCCATCGCACTTTCCTTCCGCTCCAGACTCTTAAGCGCGGGCATCCCGGAACCCGCAGCGCCCCGGGATTCTAACGGCCCGGACGCAATATCAAAGGACAAACCGGCCGGCGCCCGGCCTGCACGCGACCGAGGCGCCGCCCTCACTACCCCGGCCGCCCCCCAGGCCTGCGGGCCGGCCGTTCCTGCCGTCCGCGAAGAAGAGCCCCGGATTCCGCCCCCGCAATATTCGCCTCCGCCCGCCCCGCATTCGCCCAAGGCTCCGCGCACCGCGTTCACCCGCATGGCTTGACGCTCTCGCGTATCACCAGGGATGCAGGGAAGATATCGTTCAACGGTTCGACGCTATCCCTTTCGCGGCCGGCAGCTTCCACCAGCCAGGATACGGCGGCGTCGGCCATCTCGCGCATCGGGGCGCGCACAGTCGAGAGGGCCGGACATAGTGAGGCAGCCAAAGGAATGTCGTCGAACCCGATGACGGAAACGTCCTCGGGCACTCGTATGCCGAGGCGCGCCAGCCCCCTCATAAGTCCAACCGCGGACTCGTCGTTCCCGCACACCACGGCGGTAGGCTTCGGGTCCATGGCGGCTATCTTCGCCGCCGCCGCTTCGCCGGATGCCGGGAGAAAATTGCCTTCCAGGATCGCCTCGGGCGGGCAGTCAAGCCCGAGATCCGCAATCGCGCCCCTGAAACCTTCGACCCGCAGCAGGGCCGCGTACGAAACCGGCGGCCCGCTCAGGTGCACGATCCTCCTGTGTCCCAACCGGTAAAGCTCGCGCACAGCTTCCGCGATGCCTCCAGAATGGTCGCAATCCACGTATGAAGGCGACTGGCCCCCGACGCGCCCGATCGTTACGAAGGGGATCGGAAGCCGCGACAGGAAATTGGCCACGGGAACGCCTGCCAGGGGCGTGGTGATCAGCGCGCCGCAAACGGGCACGTCGAACGGCGGCCGATCCGATCCCCATGAGGAGAATATGCTATCCAAAGATGCCAATATCAAGGTTCTGCGTTTCCCGGCAGCCGCGCGCATCGCAGATGCGACCACGGCTGTCCAGTACGGCGAAGGCGGACCGGCCAACTGGGGCTCGGGCAGAAGCAGGGCGATCGCCCCCGCTCTCCCCCCGGAGGGAACTTCGTTTGCGATTCCAGACATCCGTTATTCCCCTCCGGCCGCGCCGCCGATCCATCGCCGCCTCGCGCCAGGCCGCCGCGACCGCCGCGCGGTCCGTCGCCTTAGCGTTCGCTGCGCCAGACGTTATCACGGCGCGAGCGGCGGCGCATCCGCACGGTCGCTTCCGCCTCGAACGATGTCCCGTCGGCCATGTCAAATTTCACGCCTATCAACAGCGGTTCCTGGGTCGTATCGGCCTCCGCCAGCGGCCAGCCCGTCGCCCCGGCGCCGATAGCGGGAAGTTTCCATGTGGTCATGGAAAATGTCCCGTTTTCCTTACGGAGCCGGAATGTCCTTATGCCGCCCATGCTTCGGCTGCCCTCGCGGTACACTATTGAGCCGCGCCGATCCTCTAGCTTGCCGCCCCAGGATATGTACTGGCTGTAA
>CALKMO010000126.1 GCA_937991785.1 uncultured bacterium
TGGCCGCTTGCGCCGCCTCGCCCCTGATGGGCGGGTCGCCTGGACCGCGACGCTCGAAGGCCCCTCCCTGCCCCCGGCCATCTCCCCGCGCGGCATATGCGCCGCCACCAAGTCCGGCACCGTGTACTGGCTGTCCCGCGATACCGGAAAGGTCGTCTGGAAATACCGCGCTGCCGGATCGCTTTCCGCCTGCGCCGTATTCGGCGACCGCGTCTTCCTTTCCGCATCAGACGGATCCGCCGTTCTCCTGGATTCCGCGGACCAGTAGGAAGTCGGTATGCATCCGCTGCCTTGGCGCAACGCATAGCCGCTCTGCGTTTCGAATAGGGGAAGGCAGTGAATATCGGATGCAACTCGCGGCTCGGATATGGGCCGGCCGCTGCGTGTAGAAGTCGGGGATGGGCCGTCCGAAGAAGCGATCCGGTAGGAAATTTCGTCAGCGCTGCATCTCGAAGCTTTTTGGGCGCATTTTTCCATATCCCGCTTGCGGAACGCAAACGTATATAATTACAACGTGTGTTGGTAATGCGCGGCGCAGGCTTTCGGATAAGGAAGCGGCGACTGATGAGAAGGTTGGCGATCATAGCGGTCGTAGCGGTACTGGCAATCCCCGCCGTCATGGCGTTGCGAAGATCGGACGACCGCAAGGAGCAGCACGGCCGCGAAAGCGCCGGCACAGACAAGTTCGACGGCGCCGGCGGCGGAACGATCGAAATCTTCGTCGGCGCCGCATCAAAGCCCGCCACGGAGGAGGCGGCAAAGCTGTTCGAACAGAAAACCGGTGCAAAGGTGCTCCTGCACATAGGCGGATCCGGCAAGATGCTGTCGGACATGAAACTGGCACAAAGGGGCGATCTTTATTTCCCCGGCTCGTCCGATTTCATGGAGTTGGCCAAGAGGGAAAAGCTTGTAATTCCGGAGACGGAAAGGATAGCCGCATACTTGATCCCCTCCATCAGCGTTCCGGCCGGGAATCCCAAAGGCATCAAGTGCCTTGCCGACCTCGCCGGCCCCGGAATCAGGGTTGGCATCGCCCGGCCGGACACGGTATGCGTGGGACTTTACGCGGTGGAAATATTGGAGCGCGCCGGGCTGGCGGAGCAGGTGAAGCCGAACATCGTGACATATGCCGAATCGTGCGAGAAGACGGCCAGTCTGGTGGCGCTAGGTTCCGTGGACGCGATACTTGGATGGTCGGTTTTCCATTATTGGCAGCCGGATAAAATAGAAACGGTGCCGCTCAAGCCCGAGGATGTGCCCCGAATAGGCTATATTCCCATAGCCAGGAGCGTATTTTGCCGGAATGCCGAACTGGCCGACCGTTTCGTGGACCTCCTTCTCAGCGAGGAAGGCAAGGCCATATTCAGGAAGTGGGATTATATTGCGAGCGAGGAGGAAGCCAAGGCATTCGTCCGCCAGAACACTCCGGTAGGCGGGGAGTGGGAATTGCCGAAAGGTTGGATGGAGTTCAAATGAATCGTTCGAGCGGAGGAATATTCGGGTGGATTCTGCTCCTGGCCGTAGGTCTGTCTGTCTCGATGATGCTAGCGATTATCGCCGTGCAGGTTGCGTATGCAGGCGTCGGGGCTATCGGAAAAGCCGTATCGGATGGCGCCGCACTGCATTCCATCGCTCTAAGCGTTTACACCACCACGGCAGCCACGGTCTTTGCCTTGGCGCTGGCCGTTCCGACCGGCTACGCCCTCGCCAGGTGGAATTTCAAGGGGCGATGGATCGTGGACGCGCTGCTCGTCGTGCCGGTGGTTATGTCTCCCATGTCGCTGGGAGTTGCGCTCCTGCTGTTCTTTCAGACGGATCCGGGCAAATGGATAGACCGAGAGATCGTACGCTTCGTATTCGACGTGCCAGGCATCATGCTGGCGCAATTCATACTAGCCTTCGCTTTCTCGGCCCTCGTGGTAAAAACCACCTTTGCCGGAATAGATGTCAGGTTGGAACACGTGGCCCGATTCCTCGGCTGCAGCCGATGGCAGGTGTTCCGGCATGTCTCCCTTCCCCTGGCCCGCAACGGCATCTTGGCCGCTTTCATTCTCGCGTGGGCGAGGGTCATAGGGGAATTCGGCTCCACATCCACTATCGGGGGGGCCATACCCGGCAAGACCGAGACGATACCCGTAAGCATATATCTTAACTTGGCAACCGTAAGCATAGAGAAGTCCGTAGCGTTGAGCCTCATCCTTACGATCATAACCGTCGGGGCGGTTATGAGCATCCACATTCTAATGCGGGGGAATCGGGAGTGACCTTATGTTGGAAGTAAGGGATCTCATCGCCCGGTACGCAGGTTTCCGCCTGGAAGATATAAGCTTCGCAGTGCATCAGGGTGAGTGCCTGGCACTGATGGGGCCGACGGGCGCAGGGAAGACTCTCCTCTTGGAGACCATCCTAGGGATGAGGCGACGCCTCAAAGGCGAGATTCTTTGGGAGGGACGGGACATAACCCTGTTGCCTATGGAGGAAAGAAAGTTCTCATACCTTCCTCAGGACCTCGCCCTTTTTCCTCACCTGAGCGTGAAAGAGAATATCGGGTTCGGTCTTACGATGCGGGGGCTCCGAAAGCGGGAAATAGAGGCTCGGGTGGGGCGCGTCTGCGAAATGCTCAGGATCGGCCACCTGTTGGATAGACTGGATATTGCTAGTCTGAGCGGAGGGGAGAAGCAGCGCGTGGCCCTGGCCAGAGCCCTGGCCGTCGAGGCCAGGATGCTGTTCCTTGACGAACCGTTCTCATCGCTGGATGCGTCCCTCCGTTACGAATTGCTAACGGAATTCGGAACCCTGCGGAAAAAACTGGGGATCGCCGTAGTCTTCATAACGCACGACATGAACGAGGCCATGGTGTTGGCCGACAGAGTTGCCGTCATAATTGACGGACGGATCCGACAGGTCGGACCGCCGGAAGAGGTATACGAGCGCCCTGCAAGCCTCAATGTAGCCAGACTGCTCAGGGTTGATAACCTGCTGCCGGTTGAAGATGTTGTAGTTTGCGGACCCGGGCGTGCGAAATGCATCGCGGGCGGCCTTTCCGTCGCAGTATCATCCGAAGCCCCCGAGCCGCTGCCGGGGGAACGGTTGCATCTCGGCATACGCGCCCGTTACGTGACTATAGGACCAGACATCCCGCCCGGGTGTGGGAACCGGTACGACGGCATAATAAAGGAAGTGTCGGGACCGCCGTCCGCAAGGAGGATTCGGATGAATCTGGATGTGGGCGGTGCGCGAAGCGCGGAGATAGAGAGCGAACGGACCGGGGACTGCGAGAATTGCGCCGCGGGGCGGAAAGTCTCTATCAGTCTGCCGGAGGACCGCCTGTTCTTCATCCGGGAAGATCGACAGCCGCAGCCGTTCGAAAGGATGCTCGAAAGTAAGATTGGAACAAGCCGGCGCAAGGTCTTTGTCTCGGCGGCGATTCCGGCTCTTCTTCTTTTCATGTCGGGGCTCTTCCTTTTTAACCGTTCGCGCATCTCCAGGAAGATGCCGCTCAGGGTATCGGCCGCCGTGATTCTCGATCGCTGCTTCCGGGAAATGAAGGATCTGTTTGAAAAGGAACATGCGGATATTGATGTCAGGCTGGACATCCAGCCGGCAGCCCTCCTCGTCAGGATGGCTTCCCTGAGGAAATGCGATGTAATAGCCGTGGTGGACCACACGCTCGTTGGAAAAATGCTGTCGAGGGAACAGGCCCCGTGGGCCGCCGTATTCGCTGCCACCGAAATGGTCCTTGCCTATTCCCGACACAGCAGGTGCGGGGAACAAATCAACGAAGGCAACTGGCGCGAAATCCTCCTTCGGGATGACGTTAAGATCGCCATCATGGATCCGAGACTCAATCCTACCGGCTATTTCACGATCGTGTGCTGGAAGCTTTCGGAGGATTACTACGGTCACAAGGGGCTTCGCGAAGAACTGGAGAAGAAGTGTCTCAATGAATGGAGGATCGAAGATCCGCTGGCATTCCTCTCCGCTCTCCAGTCTGGTGCGTTTGATTATGCCTTCGTCCCAAAGGCCCACGGCGACGACCTCGGACTGCCCTACCTAAGATTGCCCCGGGAAATAAACTGCGGCGATCCTTCGCTGGCCGCACATTACGCCAAGGTGAGTGTCGAGGCGCCTGACTACAAGGGCGGGATTGAGGTCCGACCCGGTTCTCTCATGGATTTCGGCATCGCCGTTTTGGAGGGAGGCAACAAGGAAGCAGCTGAGACCTTCGTGGAGTTCGTGCTTTCGGATAAAGGCCGGGCGATCCTGCGCAACGCGAATCTGCGGGAGATCAGCCCCCCAGTGATTCCCGAATGGAGCCGGGGAGCGCCTGCGTTCATTCGCCGCCGCGTTCCGGATGACATGAAGGATATCGGGGGGTAAAGGCGGCCCCTCCTTTGTCCTTTTTCGGACCCGGCGTACTGTACGCTGCCGCGTTCGTGAGATCGGCCGGCCGAATCAGGCCTCCAGATCAAACGCGCGGGGGTCATTCCCAGGCCGCTCGGCCCGCGCTCCCATCGCCTCTTATTCGAACTCGCGAGGAACTCCGGCGCTAGCGCGGCGTCCTTGCGGTACTCGCCTGCCGCGACAGGCTAGGGCGCAGCCGCATCAGCGCGTTACGGGCGGCGGTTATCCGTCCGCATCGGCCTCCTGACATCCATCCGACGCGAGACAGCGGTCTTGGTTTTTTGGCAAGGCGTCGTCTTCGGCCCATCCGCAGGCAATCGCTTCAGCCCCGGGAAACTTGCGCTCGATCGCGGCTGACATTTCGGCCGCCGTCCGCGACTCGTTGACCGCCTTCCGGAATGCCCTCGCGCCGGGCGCGCCCGCGGCGAACTTGCACGCGAAACGGCGCATGATGACGGCGGCGCCGTCTTCGCCGAACTTATCAACCAGCTTAGCGAAATGTCCGAGCAGGATATCGCGTTGGACGGCAGGCGGAGGGCTGGCAGGCAAGGGCAGGCCGAGCCTGAGCGCCTCGGCCTGCGCAAATATCCACGGCTGCGATATGGCCGCACGTCCTATCATTACGCCGGCGATACCCGGAGTCCTTAGGCGATCGATGGCGCGCGAGGGGGAATCTATATCGCCGTTGCCGATGACGGGGATACTGACCGCTGCGGCCGTCTCGGCTATCCGGCCCCAGTCCGCAGCGCCGGAAAATCCCTGATCGGCGGTCCTCCCGTGAACGGTCAACGCGGCCGCGCCGGCATCCTCTGCGCACCTCGCTACTTCGGGGGCGGTTATCGAATCTTTGGACAGCCCCAGTCGGATCTTCGCCGTCACCGGGACTTTAACGGCGCGCACGACCGAAGCGACCATGCGTCCTACTTCCGCCGGATCGCCCAGGAGCCATGCGCCCGATCTTTGTTTAAGTATCTTGCCTGCGGGACAGCCGAAATTGATGTCTATTATCGGTGCGCCGAGATCGGCCACGCGTCTGGCGCACTCGGCCAGACGGTACCCGTCTCGGTCCCATATCTGGACCGCAAACGGCCGCGGCTCGTCCTCAATCCCCCACAGCCTGTCGGACATTTCCCGCCCGAGGACCAAGGCGGCGGCAGATACCATCTCGAAGGCCGGCAGGCCGCAGCCTCCGAATTCGCGCACGATGTCCCTGAAGGCGCGGTTGGCGAAACCGGCCATGGGGGCTTGGAGGAACGGCGTGGGCAGTCTGATGCCGCCTATGACCGGCGCGTTCGCCATCGGAAGAAATCCCGTCGCATCCGTCCGCCGAGCTTCCATGCGCCGGCCTGCCGCGCTGGAGCCGACCGAGCGCTAAGGCAAAACATCCTCGATTGCGGATGGATCGCGCCCGGCTGTCGTCGAACCGATGGCTCGCGGGTAAAGGCTCAGGGCTTGAGTTCTATGTCCCAATAGGCCGCGTCGAGGAACCGCTCCCAGCTCGGCTTACGTTCCCGCCCGAGCTTGCATCCGACCCGCGTTGCCCACCTGGGCTTTACCGGCTGGCGGATCAGATTCATTCCCGCTTCGCCCGGCAGCCTATGGCCCTTCCTGGTGTTGCACTTCAGGCAGGCCACTACGATGTTCTCCCACTCGGACAGTCCCCCTCGACATCGCGGTACGACATGGTCCAGCGTCAGATCAGCGCGATCGAACCGCCTGCCGCAATACTGGCACGTGTTGTGGTCTCGGTCGAATATGTTGCGGCGCGAGAACTTGACATCCTGACTTAATACGCCTGCAAAGCGCGTCAACAGCACAACCTCCGGCGCGCGGATGGTGAAGTTTACGGCGCGTATGAGCCGCCCTTCCCTGGCCGCTTTCGAAGCCTCCACCCAACTTTCGAAATCGTAAGTCGTGTAATCCTCGGTGCCGACTATCCTCGCCGCGTCCTGCCAGACCATGGTCAAAGCGCGGCGTACGGTGGCGACGTTAATCGCCACCCAGGCGCGATTCAGGACCAGCACCTTATCGGACAACACGCATTCCATCGCCAGATTTTCTCCAACCCGGCACTTTCCGGAAATCTACGCAACTCGCCTTCTTTTTTCAACTTCCGTTAGGGGCCTCGCACAAGAAAATCCGGAACTTCTGAAAATTCGGCCACAACCTAAAGTTACCGAAGAGATCTCTAAAAGTACATCGCGGGACGCGATGCACATGTGTCAGACAAAGCAGCGGGCAAGCGTGCGGATAAGGCGCGTCACTTCTTCCTGCCGGAGACTATTGCCTTTATCTCCTCTATCCGGTCGTTCGCCACGCCGGAAGGGATGGACCAGTGGTGTGGATGCGATTTCTGCATCTGCCGGTATAGTTCGATTGCATCTATGTAGTTCGCAGATCTGTACTTGGCCTCGGCTTCCCACCACAGAACCGAGCCGTCTTTAGTCCTCCAGTGTTCCGGATAGTTCGCGCGGAATTCACCCGCCATCTTGGCCGTGGCCGTATGCTCGCCGAACTCCTGCACGAGTTCCAGAAGGGTCGCGGGAGCCCCGCCGGATTTAACGATGCTTGAATCCCTGTATACGTCAACGAATATTTCCGCCTCTGCTCTGGCTTCCAAACGATCGTACAGAGGGTCGTAAAGCAAAAGCACGAGCTCCCAATACTCCGATGCCGATATCGGCTCGCCCCTGGCTCGCTTGGCGCGTATGTCCGCGGCGCGCTTTTTCTTCTCCTTTAGCGCGTCCATCGTTTTGAGTTGTTCCTTGGCGCTCTCCAGGAACCATTTTTCCGCAGCCGGGTTCTCGGCGGCGGCCAGCAGGTGCGCCTTGGCTTCTTTCAACATCCCCGCGGCGCGCTCCACCTGGGCCAGCTCGTACCAGTATCTGCCGTTTGACGCCGACCAGTGGGGCTGCTGGGGCGGCTTTGGGTTGATGGGGACCATGGCGAAGGACTGGAATGCCGCCGAGTGGGCTCCGAGCAATCCCATGAGCCGGCCGTACTCGAAGACGCTCTTCTCCGCCCATAGGATCTTGCCGTAAGCCTCCGCCGATCGTTTGGCCTGGGACTTGATGCGCGAGACTTCCAGATCGGCCTTGCGAAGCTTTTTCATGCGATCCTCGCCGGCCGCGCAGGCTTCGAGCATTTCGTCGAGCCGCGGTTTGGCGTCAGCGACCGCCTTGGTCGCTCCCAGCGCTTTGAAGATCTCCGCATGTTGCATCCTGAATTCGGCGTAAAGGCACTGATCGAAAAGCCCGATGAGCCTTTCGACGGCGGCTTTACCGGCGGTCTCTGCGTCCGGCGCCGGAACGGCGGCCCCCGTTTTGCCGGATTCCGGCCTGGCGGCGATATCGGCGGGTTGATCGGCGTTCGGTTTCGACTTCGGACCGGACTGCGTGTCGGTCTTCGCGGTCTCCGGTCCCGCGGCCGGACCAGCCGCGCCCGATCCGGCAGAGGCGTCGGTGCCGGGCTTCGCCGCGCTCGAGCCTGTCGGGCTTTGACTTGGCGCGCCGGCACCGGCGGCGTCGCGACCCGTTGAGGCGGAGCCACCCGCGGTCCCGTCGGTTCCCGGAGACGATGCCGCCGACATGGCCTCGAGCTCCGGCCTCAGCGTATCGGCGATATCCTTCGGCAGGAGCGAGGCGGCTTTCCGCAGGGTTTCGAGCGCCTCATCGCGCATCCCGCGGCAGGCCAGTTCCCCGGCCTTCTTCCTCGCTTCGTCGGCCGCAGCCCGCGCCAAGTCGCGTACGCGTTCCAGACGTCCGCGGAGCTTGGACGATCCGACCAGCCCGAGCCGATTCGAATCCTCGGCCTCGTACAGGGCGGCGGCTTCCGCCAGGCGGCCGGCTTTTTCCAGCGGCGCGGCTTTCTCGTCCAATTCCGCGAGCCGCCGATCCGCCTTATCCCTTATTGCTTCCTCTATGCGTTTTAGCGCTTCAGCCGCCGCGGCGCGTTGGCCGGGTGCGGAGGCTTCGGAGAGCGCCCGTTCGCAGCGTTCCTTCGCCTTGATTAGGCCGTCGAGGTCGGACTTCAGGACGGCATCCAGCTCTCCGGCAACCGTGTCGTCGGCGCCGGCTTTCCCTGCCGCGCCTCCCGAATGAGCGGTCTTAGACTCAGTCCGCGGGCGTTCCCCGCCGGCGGCCGTTTCCCCGGCCTGGCGGGTTCCGCATGGTTCGACATCTTCGCCCCGGCTCCCTCCGCCGGGTCGGGCCGATCCGGTATGTCTTTCGTTCCCGCCTGCACCCCGCCGGTCCGCGACGTCTCCGCGGCCTCCGTTCCAAATGGCCGCTACCGCGAATACTATCAACATGCCTGCCGCCGCGCCCGAGGCTGCGATGATCCACTTCTTCGAGTCGGTCGCCTTTTGGAGCTTGCCGGCGATGGCGGGGGCGGCCTCGCCCTCCGCCTCGACAGGGGTTTGCTTCCCGGTCGGGAGCCGCGGTCTTCCCGAAAGATATAAGCCCAGCTTCTCCATAGCGGTTGCGGTCGGCTCTATAGAAGCCGGGGCGAGTTCTTCAACCTTTATCGCGGGGCGCTTACGCTCCGATATCCGCCTCAGGTCCGCAGCAAGCTCGACCGGCTCCCGGTACCTGCGTTCCCTATCCTTCGCCAGACATTTTTCGATGACCGCGGCCAGGGCGGGCGAGACATCGGGTCTCAGATCCAAAGGATTAGGCGCCCGCGAGTACACCTGCGCCTTCAATATATCGTGCGGCGCGCCCGAAAACAGCGGCCTTCCGGTCAAAAGGTGGTAGAGAGTGGCGCCGGTCCCGTAGATATCGGCGCGAATGTCCACGTCGCCCCGCGCCATGGCCTGTTCGGGAGACATGTATGCCGGCGTCCCTATGGCCTTGTTCGGCGTGTCCGGCGAATCGCTGGAAACAGAGAACGGCGCCTTGGCGATGCCAAGGTCGGCGAGCTTGACGATGCCCTTTCGATCAATGAGCAGATTGTCCGGCTTAATGTCTCGATGGATCAGGCCGTTTTCCATGGCGTGCTGGAGGGCGGAGGTGAGCTGGATGCCGATAGATACGACTTCCGTCTCCGGCAGCGGGCCATTCTCCTTAAGCTTCCGGAGAGCTGACGATCCGTCAACAAGCTCCATGGCGAAATAGTAGATGCCGCCCGCCTCGCCGGCGTCTATGCCGGTAACGATGTTCGGATGGGAAAGCTTCCCCGCCGCCCTGGCCTCGTGCAGGAACCGATCGAGGAACGCCTTGTCCTTGGATAGCCTGGACGGGAGTATCTTGAGTGCGACCGGGCGGTCCATGGTAACCTGGCGCGCCCTGTAGACGGCGCCCATCCCGCCCTGGCCGATCTTTTCTTCGATCTCGAAGTTGCCGAGCCTTACCCCGCGCTCGATAGCGGGACCGAGCCGTCCGCTTTCGAACCGGAGATCGCCTTGTCCGCTCACGTCCGCCGCCTCCGACGGATCCGGGTTTACATAACGGCAAAACATCATGCGCCGGGCAGATGTCGCATTTAGGCGCCGCGTCGGCATTATCATGCGCAGGACGCAAAATTCAAGATGCCCTTCGCCTCCGCAACCGGAGCGCCTTTACTCCCGGCGTTTACAGACGTACGCTGCTGTCCGGCGGCCGGGATTGGATTATCTCGACCTCATCTCGGTCCCCGGTGTATAAAACGGTCGAGGAGCTGGAACAGCGGGATGGACGCCGCATTGCGGCCGACGGGAAGTTCTCCGGCACTGGAGGATCGGTCAGGCCGAATGGCGCTACCGGGAAAAACGGAACGGGCCGGATGCCGTCCCGCCGGCAACGACGCCGGAGGATCGTGCGACGGCGACGAGGCCCTTTTTCTGCGCTTCCGCGAAAACAACGACGAAGCGGCGTTGGAGACGCTTATCGGGCGCTACTCGTCGGCTACGTTCGCCTACGCCCTGGCGATCCTGGGCGATCCCCATTCCGCCGAGGATGCCGTTCAGGATGCCGTGCTCAATATGATAAGGGCGCGCCGCACGTTCCGGGCGGATCTCGGGTTCGCGCGGTGGTTTTACGGCATACTGAGGAACCGGTGCCGGGACGAGCTGAGACGGAGGGATCGCGCCGCATCGAGGGCCTGCAACTCCCCTCCATTCCCCCCCGATCCCGGCGGCGCCCCGGCCGTCCGGCACGAGGACCCGGGCCGGCGCATCGAGGCCGAAGAAACGGCGGAGGCGGTCGGCAGGGCGTTCGCGTCGCTCGACGATGACTCCAAAGATATCCTGACGCTTCGATTTGCGCGCAGTCTGGACATGGAAGACATCGCCGCGATCATGGGCATTTCGCGCGAGGCTGCTAAAAAGAGAGTGCAAAGGGCCATGGCCAGGCTCCGCGACAAGCTCGCCCCGGCCGGGCGTCCCGCCGACAGGCCCGAAAAATAATGTCCCCCGCCGGCGGGTGAAACGTATTTTCTTCAAAAGCGCGTCGTCCGCCCCATCCGGACGGGATGGCATGGTGCACCCATGCGGGGCGGACGGCATGCCGGGGAGGATAGCGGCCTTGAACTGCGAGGAAGTACGCGAGCTGATCTTGTGCGGCGGCGATATGGATGCCGGCGTCGGCAGCGCCGGACCGCCGGAGGAATTGCCTGGAGAAGTGCTCGCGGAAATGGAGAAGCATCTGGCCGGATGCGCCGAATGTCGGAGCATGGCGGAGGCGGCGGAAACGTTCCGCGCATGGGCGGCTGAACGCGGGCGCGTCCTGGAGCCGCCCGGTTTCCGCGAGAGGCTTCTTGCGGCGGTCAAGGCGGAGGCGACCGGGGCTGGGCCGGTCGGGGCGGAGCCGGCCGGCGAGGGTGGAACGGCGGGTCCGGAAAAGATCGCGATCGCCCACGCAAAAGCGGGAACGTCGCGGGGAACGCCGACCGGCGGCGGCGCGAGGATCGGGTCGGAGGACGCGCGCGTGAGACCGGCGCGGAACGGGGCGGGCGGAGCGGCGGCCCCCGGAAGGGGCGTCCGCTCCGCGGCTCTGGCGGCCGCCGCTTCGGCCGCCATGGTCGTCGGCGCTCTGGCGGCGTGGCGGGCGTGGATTTCAAGCCGGGCCGGAGAACCGGAAGGCAGGGCGGAAGAACATTGCTGGTGTTTTGTGAACGGCGACGGGGGCAACAGCCGGAACGCGGGCGGGACTGCCGAGGAGATGAGCCGCATACTGTGGCGCGCGGAAGTGCCCGGCATGGCCGGAGCTTACAAACCGCTGGCGTGGCGATCGTATGTGATAGTGGGCGCGGTCGAAACCGCATGGAAAGAAGGTTGCAGGTTCTCGGCCTTCGACGCGGAGACCGGAGCCAAACGCTGGGAGCGTTCGTTCGACGAGGGGGACTTTTATAAGGGGCGGGATTTTCCGGACAGGTGCATAGTTGACGGGATCCTTTACGCCTCCGACGGGCGCCGCTGCGTTGCGGTGGACGCGCGTACGGGCGCCTTTCTGAAATCCTACAGGCCGCCTATCGGGGTCTCCGGATGGACCTACCTCGGCGCAGACGAACACGGGCTGTACGGCACGTCCGCAGACGGCGCCGCGCTTTTCCGCGTGGACATCCTGACCGGCGATGAGACCTGGACGCGCATCGGCTACGGGGAGACTTTCGTCCCGGCGATCTCCGGCGGCAGGATATTCGCATACTTCCCGCGCGGGAGGATCCTTGCGATCGAGAGCGATACCGGACGCCCGGCATGGCGGGCCGAGACCGGCGCCGGAGGGCGCAAGGGCAGGGTACTCGCGGGCCGCGGAACCGTCGTATGCCAGACTGACAGCGACGAGTTGATCGCGCTGGATGCGCGGGACGGCTCGATCAGATGGAAACGGCCGCTTCCAGGGACGTGGGCATCCTCGATCGCGATGGGGAAAGACGCCGTTTACCTGTCGCTCGGCATGTCCGCCGTCAGGTTGTCTGACGGAGCCATACTGCGGCGCGCCGACATGGGCGGCTGGACCTGCTCGCCGCCTACCGTATCCGGGGCCGGAGCGATGGCGGTCCTCCGCGACCATGGCGGGACTCTGGCCGCGCTGGACCGGGGAAAGGCAACGGCCGTTCGGCGCATCCTCGAGGAGGTCGGCAGGTCCTGCGACGGGGCTATCTTGGCCGGCGGCAGGATGTATTTCGTGGCCGGCTCGCGCCTGACCGCGATGGGCAATTGACTATGAAGGCATAGGGAGGCGGCGACATGGGAACGGAATGGCGAGGGAACAAGGGGTAGGCGGAAGGCGATTGTTCTGCACGGAACGGTTCGGGCGGAACGCGCCGCCGTTCCGGTGATCGCCGGTCTCGTCTTTAGGCGGATATGCGGGAGGTAACGAGCATTTGCGGCGAGAGCCGACGTTTGGCGCAAGGGGACGCCGATCTTCGGCAGGCGAAGGGAACTCCGCTGGCCGGGAAAGGACGAAGGACGCGGGTCCGCCGAGGATCGCGGGCCGATCGGGAAGAGGTGACAGAGGAAAAGCGAAAGGGGGAAGGAGGAGGGGAAGCGCATGCGCAATCCTGGACTTATGTTGACAATCGCTGCGTTTTTTGCGCTTTTGGCGGCGGGACCTTTCCGACCCGCCGTCGGCGGGGAGGAATCGCCGCGGGCCGATGC
>CALKMO010000127.1 GCA_937991785.1 uncultured bacterium
CCGCGCCGGGAGGACGGAGGTATCGGCCTTTTACGTCGGCCGCATAATGCTTGAGCGCTTATTCTGTCCCATCCGCCATCTATTCCGTCTCCTGAAAGGCATCCTGCGGCAGGACATGGAAGAAAACCGGGGATGATTCAGCTTCCAGGCGCCTTGACCGTAACCAAGAGGCGACGGATAATCAAAGTGCGTCTCGGGGGCGTCCGATATGGCGGAAGGCAAGGATCTTTTCCCGTTCAATCCGGAGCCGCCTAAGAAACGGAAGGTTCCGGCAGGGCCGAGCGGCCCCAAAAAAGGTGCCGCTGGTCCGGGTCCGGGCGGGCAATGTCGGGAAGTCGCGAAGGCTTGGCTTCCGGCGCCATCTGGAAAGGCGGGTGGCGCCATTCCGCCTCCGGCCTCGATCCGCCAACCCGTTTCGCATTCGGACAAAACAATGCTGGAATCCCAGTCGGCTTTCCCCGGCGTTCCTTCTGTGGGGAATCTCGGCGTATCGGTGCCGCAACGCCGGGAGCAGGCGGCTTCAATAGTCAGCGGATTGGCGGCCTCGCGCGCCCGCGCCGAGGATCCGCTGTCAAAGCCTAGCGAACAGCTGACGGAAGATGATTTCGCCGCGCTCCGCGAGATGGCGAATGCCTTCCGTGAGGAGTGCGCGCGCGATCCTGAAAACGTGGACATGCGATGGAGGATGTTTCGGATCCAGAGGCTCCTGGGACTGTATGAAGAAGCGAAGCTTACCCTGTGCCACATTGTGCGGCTTGAACCGAACAACATTCAAGCGCGCGCGGCGCTGGCGCGGATGTGTACCGCCGAAGAGGTGCAAGGGTTCAAGCTCCCCGGCCCCATACGACCTTTCTATTCGAATCTACCCGGATTGTTTACATACCCTTTCACCAAGGGCGGCGCGTTCGTGATAGTGGGCGGCTGTATCGTTTTTTCCGTGCTGCAGTTAGCCATCTTCGGCTCCATGCTTCTGGGACCGGTGGGAATATCCGCCGGAGCCGTTCTGGCGGCTCTATTCTACGGTTATATCCTCAGTTTCTATTTCCGCATTATGAAGACCTCTGCGGCGGGGCAGGATTACCCGCCCGATTGGCCCGATTTCAGCCTTGGGGCGATGTTGGATGTATATGTCAAGGTCTTGGTCCTGGCATTGATATGCCTTGCGCCTTTGGGGGCGTGGTTGGCATTGTTTGTTTTCGCGCTGAGTCCTTTGCTGGGATCGGTAGCCGGTTCATGGATCGCGGCGTTCGGCGCCGTACCGTTCCTCCTATTCGCCCTTTACTACGGCGTCATGGGGACAGTGAACCTTTGTGCTCACGGGAGCTGGGAATCCATGTATCGCGTCCCCGCCGTAATCCGCTCCTACCTGCCTGTGCTTCCGGAGCTGGCGTGCGTAACGCTTCTAGTAACCGTCATATCCGGCGCCCTTACGTTCGCATTCGGTTCCGCCTACGCGGTGTTGTCGCTGTGCCTGGGCGGAACAGTCATGGCCTTCGAACAAATAGATATCGGTCTCATGACCGGCATGTTCATAAGCGGCGCGTTGGCGCTCCTGTTTTTGGCGCTCTTCTGTTTTTTCTACACGGCGATGGTGATATTCCGGCTGCTGGGGCTTTTCTACAGGCAAGTCGAGCGGAGGATAGCATGGGATTGAGCCGCGCTTGGCATCTTCATCGCTGCGATGGCGTCGCGCCCCAGAAAGCGCAGCATAGCCGGGGCGATCATCGCCGAAAGTTTAAAAGGCGTATGGATACGGCGTAATTGGCAGGGTTTGCCGGGATGAATCCGACGGATGGGGATAATCGGGATGGCCGCCCGGTTCGGAGCGCCCGCCGCATCGCACTGCAGCGTTTCGACAAACGTAGATTTCGCGTGCGCGTCCTTATGGTGAATGGACGCGCCGAACGCCCGCACGGAGAATATCGAAGCCATGAACGCGATTAGGCGCCGACCGCCGGAGTTCCGGAAGGCATCGGGAAATGCGCCGGAAGGCTTCTCCGCCCGCCTGAGGGCGCTGCGCGACCGGATACGGCGCCCGCACGGCGGCGCGCGGTCGTTCGGTGGGATAGGGACTATACTCAGGCGTATCGGTCCGGTTCGGCGCGCCAAGTCTCCGAGGGAGGACATGGAGGGCGTTCTAGAGTATCGCGAGATAATATCGCGCTTGGCCGAGTTGCGGCGGCGGTGGCGCGCGAAGGCGACGGCATCCGGCGCGTGCGCGTTCGTCGCTATCCTGTCGGCATCCTTGCTTGCATACGCCGCGACGGAACATTGGCTGCGGCTGCCGGGCGCCGTCAGGGCGGTCTTATTCTATGCCGGAGCGGCGGGGACAGCCCTGCTGGCGATCCGGTTTATCGCTGTCCCGGCTGTAGAGAGAATATCCGACGAGCGGGCCGCGGCGGCCGTCGAGGAAAGGTTTCCCGACCTGCGTAACGCCGTCATCAACTCAGTACAGCTAGCCGCCGCCGACCGTCTTCCCTCCCCGGCGATCGCCCGCGCGGCCATAGCGCAGGCCGCCGAGGCCGCGCGCGGCGTTCCCATCGAGGACGCGGCCGGAGACATGGGGCTGCGCCGCAACGCCGCCGCTGCGGGCGCGGCGCTGGCTGCGTTCCTCGCCGGGTGGATCCTGTACGGCGACGCGCTCGCGGCCGCCATGCTGAAGCTGTGGCGCACGGGCGAGTTCGTTCCGTCGCCGGGAGAATACGTCATCGAGAAGGTGGAGCCGGGCGATTACGGCGTGCTGGCCGGCGGCGAGGTCAGCATCCGCGTCACGGTGAAGCCCTACGAGGGAGGGCGGCCGAGGGCCAGAATATTCGCGCGCGAGGAGGGGGGGCATGAACGCGAGGACGCGATGGAGATGGCCGACTCGACCACCTTCCTGTACCTCCTGCGCGACGTCCGCAAACCGACCTCGTACCGGGTGGAAATCGGGAGGGCGCAATCGCCGATCTACCGGGTCTCGGTCGTTGAGCGGCCGTCGGTAAGGCGGATAGCCGTCCACGTTCAGCCGCCCGCCTACACCGGCCTGCCGAACAGGGAGGAGACCGATTCCTCGGGCAACATTCGCGTCCCGGCCGGAAGCTCCATAACGATGGTGGCGACGGCCGACAGACCCGTGGCCGAGGCGTCGCTCCTGTTCGATGACGGCAGGCGGATGCCGATGGCTCTTTCGGCGGACAAACTCAGGGGGCTGGCGAAGTTCGACGCCCCCCGCGCGACGCGGTACTCGATCCTGCTGCGGGATGCCGCCGGCAACGCGAACGGAGACTCGGCGCCGCGGACGATAGAGGTCGTACCGGACAGACCTCCGACGGTCAGAATCGCCGAGCCCGGCAGGGACATCTCGGCCGGCATCGGGGGGAAGGTAAGGCTCCTCGTGCAGGCCGCCGACGACTACGGAGTCAAGGTCGTCGCGATAAGGTTCAGGCGGAACAGGGAGGGCGTGGAACAGACTCTGCGCGAGTTCGAGGATTTAGGACGGCGTGAAAAGAACGCTTCGAGGGAAGCCTTTCTCGAACTGAAGGGAGAGAATTTCGAGAAGGGAGATACTATATTCTATTACGCCGAGGCGAAGGACCACATACAGTCCTCCCGGACGGCCGTATTCGCCGTAAGGATCGTGGACCCCTCGCGTGAGAAGGAAGAAAAGATCGAGGCTCTGGCAGATGTCCTCAGGCGCCTTGAGATGATTCTAAACCGCCAGCTCCAAGCGCGCTCCGCAACCGAGTCTCTGGCCGCCGCCAAGCCCGTCCCCGGCTCGGGCTATCGTGGGCCGAAGGCCGATTCCGTCGCCAAAGCGCAGGCCGCGATCCGAAGCGAATCCCTCGAAACGGCGGCGGCGATCCCTCCCGGCGATGCGAGGCAGGGATGGATCGGGGAGGAGGTGAGAAAACTGGCCGCGAACGAAATGACCGAGGCACTGGCCGAAGCCGAGGCGCTCGCCGGGGGGCGGTCGCCGCGGCCGGATGCCGCCTCCCGTTCGCTAGCAAGGCTCGCTTCCCTCCAGATGAGGATCATCGCCTCTCTCCGCGCCATCCTCAAGATCATCCCGCAGGTCGCCGAGGACGTTAAGGAAGACCGACGGGAAAAGCCGGGCCATGATTTGCCTGGCGATGCAAGGAAATTGCTCGAAGGGATCAAGGACAAACTTGCCGATTTCGCCGGAGAGCAGAAGAAGGTCGTCGAGGGCACAGAGGACCTGGCGAAGAAGCCGGCGGAAGACCTTACGGAAGAGGACAAGAGGAAGCTCGAACAGCTTAGGGCCGTTGAGGACAAATGGGAAAAATTCCTCAAGGAGGCTTACTCGGATCTGAGCAAGCTCCCAAAGCAGGATTTCAGCGACCCGAGGCTGCTTAAGGAGCTGGTCGAGACGTACGAAGAAGTGGAGATGGCGAAAGACGCCCTGGCGAAGAAGGCCGCCGAGATCGCCGTCCCGCTCGAACAGGCGGGCCTTGAAAACGCCAAGGAACTGGAGACCAACATCGAGAGATGGCTGCCGGACGAGCCGGACAGGCAGAAATGGGCCATGGAAGAACCGATCGGCGAAAACAAGCCTCCGATGGCGGAGCTGCCGAACGAATTGGAGGATATAGTAGGCGACCTGATGGAGGAGGAAGAGGCCTTGCTGGAGGAGGCCGACGACGTAACCAGCAAATGGGCCGATTCGATAGACAAGGGCGCCGGGTGGGACGCGATGGACGGGCCCATATCGAACATGAGCGCGAGGGGGGTCACCGGCAACCACCTGCCGAACACCAGCGAGATAGCGGGGCGGGCCGGAGAGGGGCGGACGGGCAAGTCGGCCGGCGGATTCGTCGAGGAGAATTTCACCGGAAAGGGCGGCCGCAGGACTCCGACGCGCCTGACCCCGGACGCCTTCCAGTCCGGGGAGGTTAACGACACGTCGAAGGATCCGGCCGGCGGGAGCACCGGGGGCGGGAAGATAAGCGGCGCGGGCGGGGAGGGGCTGGAGGGCCCGGTGCCGCCGGAGATCGCCAGGGAGATGGAAAGGCTTGCCGGCCGCCAAGCCGCGCTTAGAAACAAGGCGGAGCGCATCGCTATCAACCTGAAATTGATGAACCATCCCAGCGCAGACCTCGCGAAAGCCATCGAGCAGATGAAGTCGCTCGAATCAGCCATGAAGGATGGCCGTTACCGGACAGTATCCAGGGAACGCGAGGTTGTTCTGAAGGGGCTGGCGGCCAGCAAGCGGTTCGTCGCCGGCATCGCGGCGATAAACCGCGAGAGCGCCGCACCCATGCCGAGGCAGCTCCAGGACGAGATACTCGACGCCGTCTCCGGCGAGGCGGCCGTCAAGGGCTACGAGGATCTGCTGAAAGCATATTACGAATCTCTATTCAAGGAAGGCGGGAAATAATCGCCCGGCCTCGGTTCGATCCTCGTTGCGCTTGAATATTGCAGAAACCGCCGTCCCAAATTTCGGGGCGACACGAAATCTGCCTGGCCGACCAGAGTCTAAGGTGTCGGCGGAGGACTTGGGAGGACGGGAAAGGCGGGGCTCCGTTTCGTCCCTAACGGCTCTCCCCGTAACTCTTTTACCGGAAGGCGTTCTCCGCAGAGAACTTCGCCATCACGGCGCGGAGGGCGAGAGATCTGAACGCGGCGCCTCGTTCCTCGAAATTCCTGAACTGATCGAAGCTGGCGCAGGCCGGCGACAGCAGTATCGTTTCGCCTTCTATAGCGTCCTCGGCCGCCCAGGCGCAAGCCTGTTCAAGGTTTTCAGCGCGAAGTATCTTCGGACAGCATCCCGCTGCGGATGCGGCGCGGACCAGAGCGGTCTCCAGCCTGTCTGCGGTGGCGCCCATCAGTATGACGCGCCGGGCGCGCCTGACGGCCACCGCCGCGAACCCGTCGAACGAAACCCCTTTGTCGGAACCTCCAGCTATCAGAGTTATCGGAGGCGGAAAGGTCTCCATGGCGCAGATGGCCGACTCGGGCGTCGTGGCTATCGAATCGTTGAAGAAACGGATGTTGCCGGGCGCCTTAGCGACCATCTCAAGCCTATGGGGCAGGCCGCCGAACCTTGTCAGTACTTCTGACGCATACCACGGATCCACGCCGAAGGCGACCGCTCCGAGCGATGCGGCCAAGGCGTTCGCCACGTTGTGACGGCCGGGTATCTTCAGGTCAGTCTCCCCCGCCACTCGGAACTCGCGCCCTTCCCATCTCACCATAAGGTTGCCGCTCCGCACGAAGGCGGCGTTTTCCGCCTTAGGCACCTCCCTGAGGCTGAACAGCGCGACGCGACCGGGCACCTTCCGCGCCCAGCGCCTCAAAAGTGGATCGTCGCCGTTGAGGATCGCCGTGTCCTCCGATTTCTGAAAACGCAGGATGTTCCTCTTTGCCTCTGCGTAGGCGCGAAATGTGCCGTGCCAGTCTAGATGGTTGGGGGTTATGTTAGTTATTATCGCCACGTTCGGACTGCGCCTCATGCGTCGAAGGCCGAAGAGCTGGAAGCTGGACAGTTCGATAACTAGCGGGGCCGATTTGTCGGGCGATTCGTCGGCGGCGATAAGCAGGCTCCCGCCGAGGTTTCCGCCGACCAGGACCCCGGCGTGCTTCGCTCGCACCATCTCGCCCATCATCGTCGTCGTCGTAGACTTGCCGTTGCTGCCGGTGACACCTAGGATCGGCCGGTCCGAACACATCTCAAAGAGTATATTCATCTCGTGAGTCACGGACACGCGCGCGAGCCTTGCCGCCCGGAGAAAGGGGGAGTTGTATTTGACGGCCGGACTCGCCACCACCAGATCGGCGGACGTGAAGTCCTCCATTTTATGTCCGCCCAGCACGAACCGTACGGGGAAGCCGGCGAGCTTGGCGACCGAATCCTTCAGCTTTTCAGGAGGACGAACGTCGGTTACCGTTACAGCCGCGCCCCTCCTCGCAAAGAACATGGCGGCTCCTATGCCGCCGCCGAAGGTGCCAAGTCCCATCACGGTGACGCGCTTGCCGCGGTAATCTTCCATGTTCCTCCGCCTCGCGTTCGAACCCACGACCATCCCGGCTGCATGCCAGGCAGGTATGCCCAAGCCGTAAAAGAGCGACGGGCACCGCGGCGCCGAAAAGACGGACCGACCGCTAGCCCATAAGAAAATGATCGGAAGTTCCGGCCTGCGACTTGAGTCCAAAACTGACGGATGCGCGCGGAAGAGCCGGGAGAAGATATGCTCAGAAGCGCCTCCGGGCCTGCCGGAAGCCTGGGGTTAACGGCCACGGTGGATTATGGACCGATATCAAGCCTTCGCCATGTCCTTTTCATCCATCACCCTGCATATTTCGAATATCACCTGCATGGTCGGCATGTGCACGTTGACCGGCCGGACTGGCAGATCGCTCATTGAAAAGAACTCGAACGATCCGGCCTTGATCTCCCCCATCGCCAGGATCGCGTCCATGCCCTTCTTGCCGGCGTTCCCCGATGTCTCGGCGTACACCACGTTGCCTTCCGCGATGGCTATCGTCCCCGATAGCCCCTGCGAGCGGATAT
>CALKMO010000128.1 GCA_937991785.1 uncultured bacterium
GCCGAATACGACTCCGCGCCCGCATCGGCCCAGCATTCGCGGATACAGGCGTTTCCGCAGAAGGAATCCGAAAGCGCCGCCTGCATTCTGGGCGATCAGAGCGGAGAGTTCGTAAAGCAGGAACGGAGCGCGTCCCAGGAATATGTCGCGATATTTTCCGAATGCGCCGCGGACTCCCCCGCCGGCGGCTTCGGCCAGGCCAGCCTGAAGCTCGGTGCGCGGCGCAGCGTAGGCACCGGCCGCCGCTCCCTCTGTGGCTGCCGCCCTCGCTCTGCCGGCAGATTCGGCTCCCTCCTGGTGTTCGGCCGATACGGGCGATACGCTCCCCCCGGCTAAGCCGCCGGCTTCATCCGAGCCTGTATGTTTTTCGCGCATCACTTCGCCGTCCAGTGGGGATGCTGGTTCCCTGCGCCGTTCCACGTGATCCGGACCGTCGCCTCGCACTTCGGGAATCGCGTCACGTATAATTCCTGGCTGTGCTTGGCCTCCCAGGACTTAACGCCTTCCTGCTGTTCGGCATGCGCATACACCAGATACTTGCCGTCAGGCGAGAAGGCCGGGAAGTAATTTATGGAACCTCTCTTGTGCTGGAGCGGCAACTGCCCTCCGCCTTTTCCTGGTTTCTCGTAATCCATATCCCGATAGCACAGCCACCCACCCAGGCACTTATCGGTGTCTATGACGTACGCCCAGAACTTGCCGTCATAGGAAAGCTCTCCGTTGCACGGGTGTCCGTTGTCGAACATGAACACGCTTTCGATCCCGTTGCGCTCGGCGTTGAGCTTGGCGCAGTAAGCCGCTCCGTTGGCTCCCACAATGTACTGGCCGTCCGGGCTGAAGCACGGCATGCCGCAATTCCTCATCCCCGGATGCGATATAACCTTCTCGACCTTTTTCTCCAAATCCATCAATACGAGCTGGTTCGGCCATGGCGGGCTGACTATGCAGTAAGCCAGCGTCTTCCCGTCCGGGGAGACGTGCGGCATCGAACCGAACGCTATGGGCCTCTGATCGCTCCCGTCCGGATTCATCCTCCATATGACCGGCGTCTTATTGTTGCGCTGAAACTTCTGTTCCCTGGCCTTGAATGGCGGGTAGTTCGGGTCGAAGGGGACATCCTTCAATGCCTCGGGCATCGGATTGGCAAGCGGGATGCGCCCGCTGGAAAAATAAACCGCGCTGCCGTCCAGCGGCGTATGGGGATATTCGCCGCCTTCCTTCGTGAGCTGCCTGACGTTGGAACCGTCCGGTCCCATGACGAATATCTCGTTCCGCCCCCCCTCCCCGATATTGGCGTTGAAATATATCTTCTGCCCCGCCTTGGCCAGCGCCACAAGCTCGGCCCTGAGCGCCTTCTGTTCCGGCGTCTCCCTGGCCAGTTCGGCCTCGATCTCCTCCTTCGTAGGAGGCGCGATCTTCGGGGGCTCCGGCGCCTTCGGCGCCTCGCCGGAGCAAACCCACGAGACTGCCAGCATTCCGGCCAGTGCCGGGAAAAACCGTACTGTCCTTTCGAACGGCGACATGGGCGATCCTCCTATGCTATGCATGGCGCCTCCCGGTGGGTGACGGACATGTCATTCCATCCCGACGCCGGCGAAAAACATTTTGAGGAAGTCGGCCAGGCCGCGGTAGATTGTGGACCATCCCGGTCCCCACCACATCTCCGTGCCTATACCCCAGAACAGGGTTACGCAGGCCCCGGTCGCCCGCGTCAGCCACGCCTGCCAAGTCTTGGATGGCACTCGGTCCGCCAGCGCCACCGCGATCAAGCCGAGCAGGTAACCGTGAAAGAGTATCCCTATCAGCGCGATAAGCAGCGGCCAGTACCAGGGAATGGGGAGAGGCGCCGCGGCGCCGGGCCCGCGCCCGGACATCGTCCCCGCCCCGGTGGCCGCTCCGGGCGCCTCCGCGGACGGCGGCGGAACGTGCGTTACGAGTACGTTCGAACCCGGAGGAATCGCGCCGCCGGTCCCGCCGCCCGGCAGCACTTTCTCCACAAACTCGCGCAATCCCTTCCGGCGGTCCCTCCACGCCAGCGCGACGCCAACGACCGCCCCGACGAGGAATCCGAAGGCCATGCCCGGACCTACATAGTACTTGAGCTTGATATGCGGGGCGACCATCGTCCAGTTGTCCTCGCCGCCCGGGCCGCGGTAGGCCTTCTGGCCCCATTTGTCGCCGAATTGGATTATCTTCTCGTGCAGCCTCGACCCCGCCCAGCTCACAAAATTCGACGATCCGCAGCTCTGCATCATGTTTGCCGCCGTGTTGACGAACAGAAATACGAGCGCGCCGAAACAACCGGCGCGGATCGCCCGAAACGCCACATCCAGCGGCTTCAAAAGGATTCCCTCCCAGGCTCTGACGGCGGAGAAACGCCTCGCTAAACCGTCCGAAATACCAGACGTCCTAATTAAGTGCGGTAATTGTATAACCGCGCCGGAAGGCCGTCAATGCACTCAGTCCTAATCGCGTCGTTTCAAAGTCCCATGTATCCTTCAAAGGCGATAGAGGGGAGTACAAAGGTGTATGGGTAGGCGCGGCGCCGGGAGGGATGATGCACAAAATGCAGTCGCTATGACACATGTGGGATGAAAAGCGGGAGAGGCGAACAGGAGTATGATTCGGGACCAATCCTTGATTCCTACGGCGTTAAGACGTATTTGTTCGACTGTGTACGAACGGTACGCTCCGGAGGTTGCGGAGTGGCCGGCGGATGCCTACGCCGGCGCGGAACATATTCGATTGGGAGGTACGGCAATATGTCGCGCGGCGCCGCGGTGATCCTGATATCAGGCGGCCTTGATTCGGCGACGGCGGCGGCGGCGGCCCGATCCAAGGGGTACGAGATCCACGCGCTGACGGTAGATTACGGGCAGAGACATGCGCTGGAGCTGGAGGCGGCGCGCGCCGTCGGGCGGCACATTGGCGTAGTAAGCCACCGCTTCGTCAAAGTTGACCTGCGCGCGATCGGCGGATCAGCCCTTACCGGCTGCGATATTCCCGTCCCTAAGGGAGGAATTTCGGCGCCGGTCGCAAAGGCGCCCCAAGTATCGCCCGGCGCGGCGAAAGCTCCGGATCCGCCCCGCTCGAAGGGGATCGAACTTCTGCCCGGCGCAGCCGCGGCGGCGGTTCGAGCGGCGCCGTCTTCCCCTATACCGCCGACGTACGTCCCGGCTCGGAATACCATATTGCTGGCATTAGGCCTGGCCTGTTGCGAGGCGATCGGGGCCGACTCGGTCTGGATAGGCGCGAACGCGGTGGATTTTTCGGGCTACCCTGATTGCCGCCCGGAATTCATCGAGGCCTTCTCACGCTTGGCGGATGTCGCTACGAAAGCCGGGGCCGAGGGACGAAAGATCACGATAGAGGCGCCGCTTCTGCGAATGAGCAAGGCGGAGATAATCCGCCTCGGTCTGTCGCTTGGCGTGGACTACTCGATAACTTTCAGCTGCTACGATCCGGCGCCGGGCGGGAGTTCGTGCGGGCTGTGCGATGCCTGCCGTCTGCGGCTGAAAGGTTTCCGCGAAGCGGGGTTGAAGGATCCGATACCGTACGCCGGCGGGATCCGCGACACCGGAGCTTAGCCAAAGAGCCAGCGCCTCATGCGGCGGTCCGCCGGCCGCAGCATCGGCGCATGTCGGGTGTCCGGCCGACACTACGCAATGCGGATTGCCCGGAAGAAGACACAATGGAGGATTGTCGCATTGAAGAACGTGGCCGATCTTGAAAGAGCGCTTAGCGATTTCGACAGGGCCGGGCGGAGGGCGGCGCTCGAAGAACTCGCCGCGCTCATGCGATCCGGGGCTGTACGCCTCCCGGCAGCCAAGGCCGAGGTCAATCTGCATTTCCACACGTTCTTTTCCTTCAACGCAGAAGGTTGGTCCCCTTCTCGCATCGCATGGGAGGCCGCGAAGTACGGCTTGGAGGTGGCCGGTTGCGTGGAATTCGACGTGCTGGACGGGATCGCCGAATTCCTCGAAGCCGGCGACCTCCTTCGCATAAAGACTGTTGCCGGCATCGAGACGCGCGTCTTCGTGCGTGAATACCGGGAAAAGGAGCTGAATTCACCCGGAGAGCCGGGGATCGCATACTACGTTGGCGCCGGGTGCGTCCGGGTCCCCGCCGATGAAAGCGCGGCTGGAGAGGCTCTGAAATGCTTGCGGGAAATGGCGCGGGATCGGACCGAGCGTATGGCGGATCGAGTCAACGTCTTCCTCGATCGCGTAAGGCTCGATTACGAACGCGACGTGCTGCCGCTGACCCCTTCCGGCAACGCCACTGAACGCCACCTGCTGGCAGCCTACGACAGGAAAAGCAGGGAGGTATTCCGGGGCGACGAGTCCGCTATGGCGGCATTCTGGGCGGAAAAACTGGGTGCGTCCGCCGAAGAGATACTCGCGATCCTAAACGACGCGCCGAAATTCCACGAGCGCGTACGCGGAGCGTTGATGAAACGCGGCGGCGTCGGCTACGAAAAGCCCGACGCCGGGCGCTTCCCGGCCATGGAGTCGTTCGTTCGGACCGTGCTGGAGACCGGGGCGCTTCCGGTTTACGCGTGGCTTGACGGAACTTCTCAGGGTGAGTCGGATGCGGAGGCGCTGTTCGAGTTCATGAGGGCTTCAGGCGCTGAGGCCGTCAACATCATACCCGAGCGAAACTGGAATATAGCGGATCCGGCCGCTAAGCGCATAAAGACGGAAAAACTGCGCAGGGCGATCGCCGCGGCGGACGCGATGGACCTTCCCGTACTGGTCGGGACCGAAATGAACAAGGCCGGGCAGCCGTTCGTGGACCGATTCGACGCGCCGGAACTTAGGCCGTTCAGGGACGCATTCATGTTCGGCGCGCGGTTCATTTACGGCCACACTCTTCTGTCGAGAGTTGCCGGATTGGGAGCGGCCGGGGATTTCGCAAGGCACTCGTTCCGATCCCGCCGCGAGAGTAACGTCTTCTACGCCAAAGTCGGTTCGGCGCCGAAACCGTCCGGAAAAGCATTGGAGCGCATCAAGGCGGCCGCCGAAAAAGGGGACGTCGGAGCGATACTAGCCGCCATCGAAAGCGGAACGTCCCAAAATAAGCTTTGAAGGCGGTCGCACAGGGAGATCA
>CALKMO010000129.1 GCA_937991785.1 uncultured bacterium
GCCGCCGCCCTCGCCGGCGATATCCAGAAGCCTGCCGCGGTGCGCTCCGGCAGCGACAAACACCGCCGGGTACTCGCCGAACGCATCCCAAGACACATCCTTGCCTACGCGCATCCCGGTACGGAACTCGATCCCCATTGCCGCCAGCGCGGCTATCTCTCGATCGAGGATATCCTTCGGGAGGCGGTAAGCCGGGATGCCGTAGCGCAACACGCCGCCCGGCGCGCATTCTGCCTCGAATATAACCGGCTTCTTGCCGGACAGCCTCAGATGGTAGGCGCAAGAAAGGCCGGCCGGCCCCGAACCCACTATGGCGACGCGGTCCGGCGATAGTCCGATCGGAGGCGCCTCCGCGATAAGTCCGCGCTCAAACGCCCGGTCGGCCAAGAACCGCTCGACGGCCTGTATCGCCAACGGCCTGTCGTACCGGCCGCGATTGCACGCCTTCTCGCACGGATGAAAGCATACCCGCCCGCAGACTCCGGGCAGAGGCGAGCTCGCCAGAATGACCCTCCACGCGCCTTCGAAATCGCCTTCGCCGGCGAGCCTGAGGAACCTCTCGACGTCGTTCCCTGCCGGACACGAATGGCCGCAAGGAGCGGGTTTCTCGCGGTACTCCGGACGCAAATACCTCCACGAGCCCGTCTTATGCCAGAGCATGCTTCCGAGGGAAACTACGAGCTCCGGGAGGTCCTTCTCCCCCTTCAGGCACAACGGCTTATCAGACGCCACCGGGAACCCTCCCTAAGTCGTCCGAACTTCCCTGTAGGCCCTTTCGGCAGCCAACACGTTCTGATCGGGCTGGTAGGGAACCTCGTCGCGTATGGCCTTGATCACCGATTCTATCTTCACGCATTCCGTAAACCGCGCCAGGGCGCCGAGTATCGCGGTGTTCACTATGGGGCTGGTGGATGTGCCCAGGCCGCAATCCACCGCGATGGCCTGGGCGTCAACGGTAGCTGTGCGGAAAGGCCCAAGCCTAGCATACTCGGCCGGCGGCAGCGGGGAACTGATGAGGATCCGTCCGCCTTCCTTCAAGCCCTGAGCGACGTTCACCGAATCCACCAAGGCAGGATCCAAGACGATAACGATGTCCGGCTCGTATATCCCGGTGCGCAGCAGGATCTTCTTGTCGTCTATCCTTGAGAATGCCATGACGGGCGCGCCGCGCCGCTCAAGCCCGAACGCCGGAAAACTTTGAGGGTATTTGCCTTCCATGAACGCGGCGACGGCCAGCAGCTTCGACGCGATGACTGCGCCCTGCCCGCCGACCCCGTGGAAGCGAATCTCTATCATGGCGGTCTCCGCACTTTCACTCGCGTCCGGCGAGCACTTATCTCTGGCCCGAATAAACCACCGCTATCGCCTTCGGCTTCACGTGTCCGATGCCGCGCAGGGCGTGTGTGAGACTGGAGTCGAAATACAAGCTGTCCCCGGGGCGCAGCACTATCACTCCCTGCTCGCTCCGGAATTCCACCTCGCCCTCCAGGACGAAAATGAATTCCTCGCCCGCATGGCTTACCGCCTCCAGACGCTCTTCCGCATCTATGTCGAACTCGATGAGAAAAGGCTCCATGTGCCTGTCCGGCAGATGAAACGCCAAGGCATCGTAGGAGTAGCTTACCGGAGCCTCGCTCCTCCCGACGGCCCTCCTGACCTTATGCCTCTCTCCAGCTCTGACCACCTCGAATTTCCGCCCGTACTCGTCTGGTTCCTGGAAGAAAGTGGCGAGAGGAACGCCCAGAGCCCTTGCGATCTTCAACAGGGTGCCGACCGGAGGGGCTACCACGTCGTTCTCTATCTGCCCCAACACGACTTCCGTTATGCCGGCCTTGGCCGCCACGTCGGCCGCGCCGAGCCCCTTCGATGTCCGGATGGACCGAACCTTCTCGCCGATCTTCAGACCGCGCACTTCATCCGCCTCGGCAAGTCCCATCGCTCCGCCCTCGCTTCCCCGTTCTTATCCGCATCCCGCCCCGATGGACGCCCCGGCTTTCCATGCCGCGCCGCCATTCGCCGGAAGCGCTTTTTAATGCATCCAGGCTTCGCGGACAAGTCTTTCCGCGAGTCCGCGAAGCGATTTCAAGGTTCCGCATCCTTTTCCCCGGCCGGGGAAAAGTAATACCCGCCGAAGCGGCGTGCCGGCCGACAACTATCGCCGGCAGCGCTCGCCTTCCCATCTGAGGAGACCTTGGCGAGTCCGCGCCTAAGCCGCGCCACGGCCCGGCGCGTATGCGCGGCGGGCGGACTCTCACCTCGCCGCCATGTTCGGTATCACGATCGCCACCGGGCAATGCGCCTCAGCAAGCACGGCCTCGATGTGCGGCCCCAAATACAGGTGCTCGACGAAACTCCTGTTCTCCGCCCCGACGAACACGATGTCGTGCGCCCCCCCGGCGCTCCACCGGAGTTCCTCCATCAGACCTCCCAGCAGCGATTCGGCGCGGCGCACCCGGCATTCGAGCCTGTCCGGATAAGGGAACCGCTCGATCAAGCCGGCCTTCAACGTCGCGCGCATCGCCTCATCCGCACGGCCCGCGTCGAATTCCGCGGCCTGCGGCAGCAGCGGATCCACCCGTCCGCCCTCGATCACGTACAGCGCGCAT
>CALKMO010000130.1 GCA_937991785.1 uncultured bacterium
TGCGGATGGCGATGGCCGCAAGGCTCATGGACTTTTTCGCCGCCGCGGCGTCAGGATCCCCGGTTTTCACTTTCCGCCCCAGCCTTCCTTCGGCCTGCCGGCCTCGGCGCCCCCCCTTGGCGGCCCGCCCGCCTCGATTACCTGGACTCCGTCCCGCAGGGCGTTGCCGCCCTCGCGCACTATCACCTCGCCTTCTTTCAGTCCGTCCAGCACCTCGACGCTGTCGTCGGCAGCGTGCAGCCCCAGCGTGACCGGCCGGCGGAACGCCCTGCCCTCGGACACGACGAACGCCACGAACCCGCGCTCGGTTGGAAGGACTGCCGTCAGCGGCACGACGACCGCGTTCTTCTTCTCCTCGGCCACAATCCTGACGGAAGCGAAAAAGCCCGCCCGCAGCCTGGCGCCTTCGGACTGCTCCACGGATGCCCAGCAGGTCACCTGGCGCGTCTTCGGGTCCGCGAGGTCTCCGATCCTGTATACCTTCGCGGCGAACCTCCGATTGGGGTAGGCCTGCACGGAAAAGGCCACCTCGGTCCCCTCGCGCACGCGGGCCGATTCGCGCTCGGAGAGAACGAACTTCAGTTTGAGCCGTCTGTCCACGAGGAGGGCCACCGGCGTGCCCGGAGATACGACCGCGCCGTTCGATACCAGTTTCTGCTCGATCACCCCCGCCACCGGCGGCACCACCGCGCTCTTGCGCAGGTCTTCCTTCGCCAGGGCCAGGAGCGTTTCCTTTTCCCTCAGGGCGGCCTTCTTTACCTCGACCAGCGTGGCCGCGGCCTGTTCGGCGTCTTTCAATTCGACGCGGGCGAGGTCGCGCTTGTTCCGATAAGAGGCCAACTCCTGTTCCGTAAGCGCCCCCGCCGCCGCGGCGGGCAGGCGGCGCTCCAGGTCCCCCTCGGCCTCCGCCAGCCTGATCTTCGCCCTTTCGATCTCGTTGGCCGTCCTGCGGATAGTGTCGGCCAGTTCCGCCTCGGCCATCCTGCGGGCGTCTTCCGCCTTGCCTACGGCCAGCCTGTACGTCTCCGGCGATACGCGGCACAGGACCGTCCCCGGCCCCGCCTCGTCTCCCTCTCGAAAGCTGGCGCCCTCGACCGCGCCGGGGACCTGCGCGTCTATCCTGTAGACGTCGTAGGCCTCGAGCGCCCCGGTCGTTTCTATTTCGTACTTGAGCGGGCGCGCGGAAACGGCTTCGGTCCTTACGGGATATTTCCGGGCCGACAACGCGAGGCTCCCGTACCCGGCGTCATTCTTCCGGGCGGCCGTGCCGCCGGCTTGCGCGCCGGCCTTCGGCGGCCCCGGATTTCCACCGCCGTCCTTTCCGCCGGTCCCGCAGCCCGCCGCCGCGAAAACCGCGGCCGTAGCCGCAGCCAGGGTCGCACGGAAGGCCGCTCGACAACCGGCATGGCGCCGGCGCGCCCGAGCCTCCGCGATCCCCGCCGTCCATCGGAACTCCACGGAAGCAGGCACGAAAGTTGCCAATTCGGATCCGTTCATCTGCCGCGCGGCCCTCGCTTTTTCCCGCGGGCCGCCCCGTTCAGGAAGACGTCCGTCACCAGCGCGGCCACCTCCTCCGGGGCCCTCTGCGGGCTCCCGAACTTCAGCAGGCTGAATGTCATGCCGATTATCATGTCCGCGGCCGCCGCCGCGTCCACGCCGCGAAGCTCCGACCTTTCCTCCCCTCTCCGTATGGCCCCGGCGAACGCGTCGCGCATCGCCCTGCGGCGGGCCAGGAATTCCGGCCTCCTTACCAGGCCCGCGTTGGACTCCTCCTTCTGCATCACCCGGTAGAAATCGAATTGCCTGCGAAGGTGGCGGGCCACGCACAGGACCATGTCGCGGAGGACGGTCTCCGTGCTGGAGCCCGAGCGGAGCGCTGTGTCCAGACGGTGCAGGAGCGAGTCCATCCACTCGATGACTATCGCCGCGCACAGGTCTTCCTTGCTGCTGTAAAATCGGTAGACGGTACCCTTCGACACGCCGGCCTCGTTAGCCACGTCCTCCATCAGGACCTCGTGGAACGGCTTGGCGGCGAACAGGCGCGCCGCCGCCTTCAGTATTTTCGGACTGTGATCGGTCGCCGGACGCATCCGCCGGATCCTCCCTCCAGGCCGGCCGCATCTTAACTGACCGGTCGGTCATTTATAACCGTATCACATCCGTATGCTGCGGTCAAATCCATCCGCCCGCGCACCGGACTGCCGCCGGCCCTCCGCGCCCGGCGCGGCAGCTCTTCATGCGGGCCGTCTGGGCGCGGAACCGGCCCGCCTTCCTTTCCCCGATAGGCAGCCAACCCCTCCGGGCGAGCGGGGGACACAAGCTGCGCGCCCGATATGGCCGGCATCTTCCCGCCCGTGCAGGCGGCGGCGGGCGATGGCCGGGCAGGCGTGCGGTCGCAAAGCCAGCGAGCCGCCTTTCGGCGACGCCCGGAACGGGAAAATCCGTTGCGCTTCGTGGTCTGAAAAAGTACTTTCAATCCGATGCGAAACTATGCTGGCGCGATGCTTCTGTTCGTCCTTTCGCTGGGAGCCTTCCTGGCTTCGGGCCAGGGCATGTCCCATGCCGACTACGCTAAGCTTGCGCTCGCGCAGACGGTCGCGATGCTTATGTGCGTTGCGTACCTCCTGCCGTCCGGCAAGGAGTGCCGGGACGAAGATACGCCGTCCAGCGCCGTTTCCTCCGCCGCGATGCTTGCGCTGGCAGCCTTGGCGTGGGCGTCGATCGCATGGGCTAAAGATCAGCACGCGACATACGGCCGGGCTCTGGCGCTTACGTCGTATGTCGGCATAGCCGTTCTGGGAGGAGCCGTCCTTAAGACGGAGCGGGGCTGGCTGGCCGGTTGCGCCGCCGTCGCGGCGCCTGGACTCGCCGCTGCTCTGGCGGGCATCGGCGCGGGCTTGTGGGAGCAGGCTGCGGCGTGGCGGCCCGTCCAGGTTCGCGCGTATTTGCCGACCGTTTCTCAGCCGTCTTTTGCCGCCGCGCTGCTTGTGCCCATGGGCATGGCCTGCGGGATTTTGGCCGAGGCGGTGAGGTGCAGGGTCTCGCGGGCAGCCGGGATAGACCCGCCCAGCACCAGGTTTACATGGGCGGTGACGGCCGCCGCAGGCCTCATCCTCATCGCGCTGGTCCTGGCCCGTTCCAGGATAGGGTTCGCATGTGCGGCCGCAGTCCTGGTATTGACGCTGTTGGCTTCGCTCCCGCGGCCCTTCAGACTGGCGGTTGGGATAGCGCTGGCGGTCGGTACGGTCGGCGCCGGAGCCGCCGCGATGTCGTCTTTCGCGCCGGAATCGAAGGCTTGGCTGTCGTCTCCCCCCATGTCGCTCAGGTATCTGCCTTGGACTTTCGCCTGGAGGATATTCGCCGCCAATCCGATTCTGGGCGCCGGGGCCGGGGCGTTCCCGGGCGAGGCGTCGCTCTTGCGGGATGGACCGTCGTACCTTGCCCTGGCCACGGAAGACCTGCCGTGGAGGACCGAAAGCCTGCCGCTTGAGATCGCGGCCGAGCTGGGGGGGATCGGGCTGCTGCTGTTGCTTGTGGGCACTGCGGCGCCGTGGGCCGCGACATACGGGGCGCTGGACAGGAAATGCGCAGGTGCACCGCGGGGGCTGCTCCTGGGTTTGTGGGCCGGCTATGGCGGGCTGTGGCTGCATTCGCTGGTGGCCGGCGGGACTGATCGGTACGCGGAGAACGCGCTGCTGTTCCCGTCGCTGGGACTCTTGCTCGCGGCCGGGCGTCTGTACCGCGCCGACCTTGGGGCGGCCGCGGCGGCCGCCGCGACGCGGGCGGCGCCGCGCGAGGCCGAGCGCGGCCGGTGGGCGTGGCCCGCCGCCGGAACGGCGGTCGCGGCTGCCGTTTGGGCGGCGGCGGTCCTGCCGGGTATCCGGGCCGAGCTGGCGGTCGGCGAGGCAGCGCGCATGCTGAAGGGGGCTGGGCGGCCGGAGGCCGGGTCCGCGGGTACTGATGGCGGCGCCGCACGGGCCGAATGCGAAACGGCCGGCCGCCTGGCGCTCACGGCAATGCTGATGCCGGCCGTTCAGCCGCGAACCGCGGCCGCGGCGGCGAGGGTCCGCGTGAAGGCTTTACGGACGGCCGGAAGGCTCGGAGAGGCCGTCCGGGAGGCCGCCAAGTGGGCGGAGCGCCACGAGGGTTGGCTGTGGATGCTTAAGCAACATGGCGCGCTGGCGCTAGAGGCAGGAAGACCATCTGAAGCGCTCGCCGCCTTCGTTCGCGCCGCCAAGGCCAACCCGTTCGACGCGGAGATACAGAAGGGGATGATGGCTGCGCTGGCGGAGGGGACGCTGGCGTGCGCCGCTGCACGCATAGAAGAGGCGACGGCCGGAGTCGGCGGGCCGGATCCGGGCGGAGGCGACGGGAAGTATCTCGAGGCGATGGCGCTTCTGGCCAGAAACTCGCCCGAACAGGCCCGCCGTATCCTGACCACGTGCAGTGCGGGCGAAGTGTCCATCGGTTCGGTCTGGCTCCTCCGCGCGCGATGCCTCCTGGCTATGGGCGCCGACAAGGCCACCGAAGCGTTTCAGGAGATACAGGTCCACAAGAGCGCCTATCCACTCGACCCGGAGGCGTACTGGATGCAAGCCGATGCGATCGAGGCGATGGGGCGGTTCGAACATCAGGACAGCGTGGTGGAGAGCCTGCAAAGGTATATCGAGCTGCGGCCGGGCCGGACGGCCGCGATACTCAGGCTGGCCGGAATAGAGGTCCAGCGCGGAAACGCCGCGGCGGCCGTGCCTCGGCTCGAGGATGCCGTATCGAGGGGGACATCAGACCGGCGCATATATTCATGGCTCGCTGCTATCTACAGGTCCGGCGTTTTCTCCGATCGGCTGGATGCGCTGATCGAAATTGCCGCCCGTCGCTTCCCAGGGGACGGACCTTTCCTCAATTCCCTGCGCGGGGGCAGCGCAGGCGATGCTGGATCGTCGGCTCCGCCGGGGCGATCTCCATCCGATCGCCCTTCGGCCGAACCGCCTTCGGACGAGCGCCCACCGAGCGAGCAGCCGTAAATGCAGGCGGCAAGCGCGCACCGCTGGGCGCGTCGCCTTTATGCGCAGGCCTTTGCCGCGGGCTGCCAAGAAGTTGATAACCGATTCGATCCGGGAGAAAGACTGCGGCCGGCACGAGGTCGGGGCCGCCATGCGCCGGCGATTGCGGCAAGCGGCGAACGGCTCGGTGGCGCGGACAAACGTCACATCCTTCCGCTTTCCCTTATTAGCTTGATACCGCTATTGCCATGCTCTCCTAAAGCGGAGCTCTTCGGCAGCCGCTATTCTTGAAAGAGCATCGTTGTACGCACAAGTCTTTCAGCGGTTGCGGCTATGCGCTCCGGCCGCCGTTCGGAAACTTGACAATGGCTGCGGAGGCGGGGAGAATTCCAAATTGGGCCGGCCACGGAAAAACGGCGCCGGTCCGGGCGGCCGGCAGTTCGCAACATCGGATCGGGCTCGAATGATTCGGCCGTTTGGAAGGACGAGGGCATCCCGATCCGCATGTCCGCGGGGAGCGGGGTATCAGCGGGCTAAGCGGCGGGCGAAGAAAGAGGGCGGGCATGCCTGAAGAGAAGTCTGGCGGCGGCGAGTACGTCAACATCGTCTTCCCCGACGGTTCCGTTGAGCGTTTTCCCTCCGGGGCGACCGGGTTGGATGTTCTGCGGAAAATCAGCGGGCGGCTCGCCCACGACGCCGTGGCCGTCAAGGTTAACGGCGAGCTGCGGGATCTGAACGCCTCGATACGTTGCGACGCGCGCATCGAAGCCATCACTCTGATGGACAAGGAAGGGAAACCCGTTCCCGAGGGGTTGGATGTCTTGCGCCATTCTTGCGCGCACGTGATGGCCGAGGCGATATGCAAACTATTCCCTGGAGCGAAACTGGCATACGGTCCGCCGATAAAAGATGGCTTCTACTACGACATAGCTCTGGACAGACCCATAAGCACGGATGATTTCCCTCGGATCGAGGCGGAGATGGCGGCGATAGCGCGGGAACGTCGGCCTTTCGTACGGGTCGAGCTGCCGCGGGAGGAGGGGGTGCGCAAGGTCGAGGCCGAGGGCAACAAGTACAAACTCGACAACGCGCTGCGCGCCGACGGTCCGGTCCTCAGCTTCTACAGGACCGGCACATCGGAAGAAGGAGCCTTCGAAGACCTATGCCGCGGCCCGCACCTGCCCGACACGGGGCGTATCGGCGCGTTCAAGGTGATGTCCGTATCGGCGAGCTACTGGCACGGCGACGCCAATTCCGACAAGCTCCAGCGCGTATACGGAACGGCATGGCCCACCCAAAAACTCCTGGACGAGCACCTGGCGCGGTTGGAGGAGGCGAAGAAGCGGGACCACCGCAAGTTGGGCCGCGAGCTGGGCATATTCATCTTCGACGAAGACGTCGGTCCGGGGTTGCCGCTGTTCCTGCCCAACGGGGCGGCGATCGTCGAAGAGCTAGAGAAACTGGCGAAGGAGACCGAACGCAGGGCAGGATACCTGCGCGTCCGCACGCCGCACATATGCAAGGAGAAGATGTACCTGACCAGCGGACACCTACCGTACTACAAAGACAGCATGTTCCCGCCGATGGAGATCGAGGGGACCAGATATTACCTGAAGCCCATGAACTGCCCCCACCATCACAAGATATACGCATCGGAGCTCAGGTCCTACCGCGACCTGCCGCTGCGGCTGGCCGAGTACGGGACGTGCTACAGGTACGAGCAGAGCGGGGAGCTGTTCGGGCTGATGCGCGTCCGCTCCATGCAGATGAACGACGCCCACATCTATTGCTCGCTGGACCAGTTCGAGGAGGAATTCCTGGCGGTCTGCAGGATGTACCTGGGGTACTTCAAGATATTCGGGATATCGACCTACATGATGCGGCTCAGCACTCATTCGCCCGAGGAGCTCGGCAAGAAGTACGTTGGTGAGCCGGAGTTGTGGAAGGCTACGGAGGAGCGCGTCCGGCGGGCGCTGCGCAACGGCGGCGTGCCGTTCGAGGAAGTTACCGGGGAGGCGGCTTTCTACGGCCCGAAGATAGACGTGCAGATATGGAGCGCGATAGGCAGGGAGTTCACGCTGGCGACCAACCAAGTTGACTTCGCGATCCCGGCGAGGTTCGGCCTGACTTTCAAGAACGCCAGGAACGAGGACGAGACGCCCCTGTGTATCCACAGAGCGCCGCTTGGGACGCACGAACGGTTCGTGGGCTTCCTGATCGAGCATTATGCCGGGGCGTTCCCTCTCTGGCTTGCGCCGGTGCAGGTACGGGTAGCCAATGTGACGGAACGCGAAGAGGATGCGGCGCGGGCGGTCGCCGCGAGGCTCCTCGCCGAGGGATTCAGGGTCGAGAGGGACATAAACGCGGACAGGATCGCCGCCAAGGCGGCCAGGGCCGAGGCGGCGAAGACGCCCTACTTCCTGGCCGTAGGCGCGAAGGAGGCCGCGACGGATTCCGTGTCCGTTCGTTGCAGGGGGAGGAGGAACATCGGCGTCTTGAAACTAGATGAGTTCGTCGCGCGGGCGAAGAAGGAGATAGAGGATAGGCTTTAGGGCTGGGGAAGTCGCGCGCGACCCGATCGCGGCAAATGGAAGGGCCGTGCGCCGGATATCGCGACGCCCCATGGCGGCGCCTGACGTCCCGCCGGGGGAATAGAGTCGGGGGGGAAACGAGGCGATCGTGGAAAGATTGCGTATAAACCGCGAAATCAGGGCCAGGCAGGTCAGGGTGATATCTCCGGAAGGAGAACAGCTCGGCATAATGCCGCTGGAAGATGCCGTAAAGAAGGCGCAGGAGCAGGAGCTGGACCTTGTAGAGGTTGCTCCCCAGGGAGATCCGCCCGTCTGCCGCATAATGGATTACGGCAAGTACCTTTACAGGGAGAAGAAGAAGGGCCAGCAGGGCCGCAGGAAATCGCAAGCGCACGAGCTCAAGGAGATACAGCTGGGCCCGCGGATCGCCGAGCACGATCTGAACATCAAGCTCGCCGCGGCGCGCAAGTTCCTCGATCAGGGGCACAGGGTCGTTTTTAACATGAGGTTCAAGGGCCGCGAGATGGCCCACATGGACATCGGCCTAAGGATACTCAATTCGGCGGCATCCAAGCTGGGCGATGTAGGCAAGGTCGAGAGGCCGCCGTTCAGGGAAGGGCGGAACTTGAGCCTGAGCATGATACCGAAGCCGCAAGCTCCCGAGAAGGCGAAGGCGGCCGCTCCTGCCGGAGCCGCTCGCGATAAGGTTTCCGGCGGCGGAGCCGTCCGGGCGGCGGGGGATGCGCCCGCGAGCGGTGGTCCGCCGGCAGACGGGCGCGCGGCGGCCGCAGCCGGCGCGGGAAGTCAACCTCCGGCGGCGCCCGACCCGAACTCCTCGAAGGGCGGGTGAGCGGATCGCGCTCTGCCGGTTCAAGTCTCCTCGCCCATTCCTCTCCTCCGCGATGGAGAGGAGCGTAACGTTCGCAGGGGACGTGGCGGCGAAACAAGAGGTGCGGTCGTGACCGGCGTTGACGACACCACGAAACGTTTCGCCGATGTTGCTGTCGAGCGCGGCTACTGCACTAGGCGGCAGGCCGACGAATGCCTTCAGGCGCACCTCAAACTCCAAGATATAGGCCTGCCGGACACTATAGGCAATGTCTTCGTCAGAAAAGGGGTCCTCACGAAAGAGCAGGCGCTGGCCGTCGAACGCGCCCTCCGCGGGCACACGCGCATCGCCGGATACGAGATCCTCGAAAAGGTGGGGCAGGGGGGCATGGGCGCTGTCTTCCGAGCGCGCCAGCTCAGCATGGACCGCATCGTCGCGCTCAAGATACTGCCCCCTAAGCTTGCAGCGAACAAGGCGTTCGTAGACCGGTTTTTCCGCGAGGCGCGCGCCAGCGCCAGGCTCAATCATCCCAACGTCATCCAAGGCATAGATGTCGGAGAGAGCGGCGGTTACTACTACTTCGCCATGGAGTTCGTGGAGGGACCGACCGTCAGGAAGGTGCTCCAGCAAAAAGGACTCTTCCCTCCGGAGGAGGCGCTGGACATAGTCATACAGATCGCGCGGGCGCTGGAACATGCATGGAAGCACGGCCTAGTCCACCGCGACGTCAAGCCCGACAACATAATGATCGCCCACGGCGGCATCGCGAAGCTCTGCGACCTGGGACTGGCGCGCGTCACCGAGCAGGAAGACGAGCTGCTGGCCAAGGAGAACAGGGCGGTGGGGACTCCGCACTACATGGCGCCCGAGCAGGCCCGCGGCCAGGCCGACGTGGACATACGCGCCGATATCTACAGCCTCGGCGCGACCTTCTACCACATGACGGTAGGCAGGACGCTGTTCTCCGGTCCATCCACCGCCACCGTGATGACTAAGCACCTTGTCGAAGAGGCGTCGCTTCCGATCGAGGACGCCTCCAGGATCCCGTATCCTTACCTGCAGGTCATGGCCAAGATGATGGCCAAGGACAGGGAGGAACGGTACCGGAACCCGACGGATCTGCTGAAGGATCTCGAGGCTCTAAAGAAAGGCAAGACGCCGGAGCTCGCCGCCGCCTTCAAAGGCAAGAGCTCGATGGCGCTGCCTAGGCCGCCGGGGCAGCGGGCCGGGTCTGCGGCGGCCGCGTCCACGCGCGGCGGTGCGCGCTGTAAGACGACCGGGCTGCATCCGGGAGCAGGCCGCGCCGCCGCGGAAGGATCGAAAGCGGTGCCGCCGGCGGTGTGGTTTGCCGGGAGCGCCGTGGCGGTCGTGCTCATCGCGCTTATGGTGATACTGCTCGCCAAGAGCGGCGGCGGATCGCGTGAGGCGGACGGCGGAGGCGCCTACCGAAAACCTCCGGGGGAACGCGCAGTGGCCGGGACGGAGGCGAGTCCCGGGAGCGGATCCGCCGCGGCTCCTGCCCTGACCGGGCCGGAACAGCCGGCGGAAACGATCCCGACCGGGCCCGACCGGGAGGCCGAGGCGGGGCGCGCGCTGGCCGAATGCCTGGCGAGGCTTTCGCGCGGGATGCTGCAGCACCGGGAGAGGGTACGGGCGCTTGAGACCCTGCGCGAAACGGTAGCGGGAACGAAGGCGGAGGCGAAATTGGCGGAGGCGCTGGCGGGCGAGCGCGCCGCCTGGGATAAGGAGTATGCCGACCGCCTGGCCTCGGCGCGC
>CALKMO010000131.1 GCA_937991785.1 uncultured bacterium
TTCTCCGGGAGGTTGCGCTAGGCTCACGCCCAAACATCGGCCGGCGCGTGTGCGTGATAGGCGGCGGCAACACGGCCATAGACGCCGCCAGGACCGCCGTGCGGCTCGGCGGGCAGGTAACGATGGTCTACCGCCGCTCCAGGGCCGAGATGCCGGCGCATCCGGAGGAGGTCGAGGAGGCGGAGCGCGAGGGGGTGGAGATACGATTCCTTCTGGCGCCGATCGGGGCGGCGCGCGAAGGGGGATGCATCGCGGCCGAGTTCCAGAGGATGGCTTTAAGCGAACCGGGGCCTGACGGCAGGCGGACTATAGTGCCTGCCGGAGGCCGCAACGTATTCATCCAGTGCGATTCGGTCATAGTTGCAGTAGGCGAGGAGGCGGACTTCTCCTTCCTGCCGCCTGCGGTTCGAGCGGAACGGGGCCAGGTGGTGGTGGACGAGTGGGGACGGACGTCCGATCCGAGAGTCTTCGCGGGCGGCGACATGGCCATGTCCAGCCGGACCGTCGCCCACGCCATAGGCTCAGGTCGGCGCGCAGCCTCTGTGATCGCTCGAGCCTTGGCCGGACAGACGGCGCCGGCGGCAGAGGCAGGGGCGGCCTCCGGAGGATCGGAACCCGTGCCGTTCGAGGCGATAAACACGGCTTATTTCGAGCACGCCGAGCGATGCCGCATGCCGGTGATACCGATGGCCGAACGCCTGAAGGGCTTCGCGGAGATCAATCTGGGCATAGGAGAGGACGCGGTCCGCGCCGAACTGAAGAGGTGTTTCCACTGCGGCAGGTGCATCGCATGCGACAACTGCCTGATATTCTGTCCGGACATGTCGGTCCGAAGGAGGCCGGACGGGAAGTACGAAATAGATTATGATTTCTGCAAGGGATGCGGCGTCTGCGGTCAGGAATGTCCGAGAGGCATCGTGGAGATGAGGCTCGACAAGGAGCGGCGGCGGTGAAAAAGGTCATAATGGGAAATCACTCGGTTAGCTACGGCGTCAGGCTCGCGCGCGCCGAAGTCATAGCCGCCTATCCTATAACGCCGCAGACGCAGATAGTCGAGGAGCTGTCCGAGATGTGCTCGGACGGGCGGCTGAAGGCGAAGTTCGTTAAGGTCGAGAGCGAGCATTCGGCAATGGCCTGTTGCATCGGCGCAGCTTCCGCCGGAGCGCGCGCCTTTACCGCCACCAGCTCCCAGGGATTGGCGCTGATGCACGAGCTGCTGCACTGGGCCTCGGCCGCCCGCCTTCCCATAGTCATGACCAACGTGAACAGGGCGCTGGGGCCGGGTTGGAACATATGGACCGAGCAGACCGATTCGCTCGCCCAACGCGACACCGGTTGGATACAGCTGTATTGCGAGGACAACCAGGAGGTGCTGGATTCAACGCTGATGGCCTTCCGCGTGGCCGAGGCGGTCCGTCTGCCGGTCATGATCGTTTATGATGCCTTCTTTCTGTCACATACCTACGAGCCGGTGGACATACCGGCGCAGGAGGAAGCTGACGCCCTTCTGCCGCCATACAAACCGGCGAGGGGTACGTTCATGGATGTCGAGGATCCTCGGACGTTCTCGAACATGACGCCGCCGGACTATTTTATGGAGATGCGGTTCAAGATCGAGCGCGCAATGCGCAGGGCTAAGGGCGAGTTCGAGCGCGCAGCGGCCGAATGGAGGAGGTTAACCGGGAGGAGTTACGCGGCGGTGGAGACCTACAGATGCGACGACGCCGAAACCGTTCTGGTGGCCGTTTCCACCGCCGCATCGACCGCCAGGGTCATGGTGGATTCCCTGCGGGAGAAGGGCCGCAAGGTTGGGCTTCTCAAGATGCGCATGTTCCGACCGTTCCCTTGCCGCGAGGTTGTGGATGTCCTGCGGAAGGCTCGAAAGGTGGCCGTGCTCGATAGGAACATATCGTTCGGATCGGGCGGCATATTCGCCGCGGAGATAAAGGCGGCGCTGAGCAACGTCCCGGGCCATCCTCCCGTTTACGGCTACATAGCAGGGCTGGGGGGGAGGGACATTACGCCGGCCACAATAGAGGAAATATTCGATCGGACGGAAGACGAAGACGCGCCCGAAGATCCCGTTACATGGATCGGTCTCAAACTTTAATGCACGGCGCCTCGGGCTGTCCGGGGACCTTTGCGGCTACGGCTGGGAATGGATCGCGGAGGGACGCCTAGGATGTCGCGGAATACGGTGGTGCCGATGGGCTCCGGGCACAGGGTGGAAGACGAGCTGTTTCTTCCCGGGCACCTGGGTTGCCAGGGATGCGGCGGGGCGCTGGCCATGCGCATGGTTCTTCAGGCGATGGGTCCTAAGACCATGCTGGTGATACCGGCCTGCTGCTGGTCCATCATACAGGGGCCGTTCCCCTATACCGGGCTTAAAGTGCCCATCCTTAACGTGCCGTTCGAGACCGCGGGGGCTGCGGCCGCCGGCCTTCGCGCGGCGCTCGATGCCAAAGGCAGGACCGATATTCAGGTCCTGGCATGGGCGGGTGACGGCGGCACCTACGATATCGGTTTGCAAAGCCTTTCCGGCGCCGTGGAGAGGAACGACAACATTCTGTACGTATGCTACGACAACGAGGCCTACATGAACACCGGCGTCCAACGATCCGGCGCCACGCCGGAGGGTTCGTGGACGACCACGACTCCCGTCAGGACCCCCAAGGATCGGCCTAAGAAAAACATGATCGAAATCCTAGCCGCCCACCGCATACCCTATGCCGCCACTGCGACCATCGCGTTCCCAGACGATTTGGCCGCGAAAGTTCACAGGGCGAAGGAGATACGCGGCGCCCGTTTCCTGTTGATATTGGCCCCTTGCCCGACCGGCTGGCGTACCGACTCGAAACATATGATCGCCGCCAGCCGCATGGCCGTGGATTGCAATATCTTTCCCCTGTACGAGGTTTTCGAAGGCGACCGATACCACATAACCGTCGAGCCGAAGGGCACGCCGGTCCGCGAGTACTTCAAGATGCAGGGCAGGTTCAGACACCTGGGGGATAAGGAAATCGAGCAGGTCCAAAGGCGCGTAGATTTCGAGTGGCGCAGGCTTCTGCACAAGGCCATGCAGGAACCGTTCTCGATGTGACGTCCCCATCTGCAGCGGCAAGCGATACCTACAGGGCCGGCAGGAGGACGGTGAACGTAGAACCTTTGCCCACTTCCGTTGCGACTTCGATATGCCCGCCGTGCTGGTCCACGATCCTCTGCGATATCGAAAGCCCCAGCCCGGTTCCGACTTCCTTGCTGGTGAAGAAAGGGTCGAAAATCTTCGGCAGGACCTCGGGCGCTATGCCTGTTCCCGTATCGGATATGGCGATGGCCACCTCATGCCTCTCCATCTCGTCGTATCCCGTTCCCGTCCTGCGCCTGAAGACTCGCACGCCGAGCTTGCCGCCGTCGGGCATTGCCTGGACTGCATTCAGGATGATGTTTCGAAAAACCTGCCGCAGCTTCGCCTCGTTGCCTAGCACGGTCATGGTCGGAGCTTCCGACGAATATTCCAAGTTTACTCGCGTCGCCTCGATGTCGGCCTTCATGTCTTTCAACACCGATGTAACGACCGACACGACGTCAGTAACCACAAGGGTGAGCTCCCGCTGTCGCGAAAAGTCCAGCAGTCCCTGGACGATGTCGTTCATCCTGTTCACCTCCTCCAGGATTATGCCGGCATATTCGCGGGCTTTCTCGTCGTTCGGATTTTCCTGCAGGAGCTGGGCGAAACCGCGGATCGAATTGAGCGGGTTGCGTATCTCGTGCGCCACCCCTGCCGCCATTTGGCCGAGACCGGCCAAGTGCCTGGATCGCCTGACCTGTTCTTCGAGGCGCCGGATGCTCACCAGGCTCCTGAAATTGACGACGGCGCCGACCGTCGCGCCGGTACGGTCCTTTAGGGGGGAGACGGAGAGTCCAAGAGGGACGCTTTCGCCCTTCACATCCACGGATATTTCCATCCGGTCTACACCGGTGCCGGTGGCCAGCGTCTTGACCGTCACATCGGCCATCTCTTTCAGTCCGGCTATGGATGCCATCGGCTGGCCGACGACGGCGTATTCCGGCAAGCGGAGGATATCGAGAGCCATATCGTTGGCTTTCGTGATGACGCCGCGCGCGTCCGCGACGAGCAGGCCCGAAGAGAGACCCCGGAGGATGCCGGCGTTGTATTCCAGCGCGTCCATCAGTTCCCCGTACAGGCGGGCGTTCTCGATGCATACGCTGGTGACGACGGCCATGGCCGTCAGCAGGCGGAGGTCGGCTTCGCAGAGTGGGCGCGAACGGCCAATCGTGTCGAGATACACGAGACCGAGTATCCTGTCCTGCAACTTGAGAGGAGCGCACACGGCCGACCCGATGCGCGTCTCCGCGGCCGATTCGCTTCCCGAAAACCTGCCGTCAGATTGCGCGTCCACCGTCAGGAAGCTCTCGCGCTTGTCTATTACCTCTGAAAGCAGCGTTTTGGATATCGCGATGTCCTCCCCGCCTTCGGAATCTTCCCGCGTTCTGACCACCTTCGTATCTACCGTGCCGTCGGGACCGGTCAGCAAGAGCACGCCTCGGTCGGCCTTAATAGCCTCGAATATCATGTCCATGGCCCGCTCGACCAGGGCCTCGCGATGAAGCAGCGGCGATATCCCTACGGCGAACTCGTACAGCGCGGCGAACATCGAGGCGGATGCGGCGGTTTCGATCCCTCCGACGGCATGTTCGCGGAACTTGCCCGGATCGGCGCTTATTGAAACCCGCGTGCCTTCCTTGTCCTGTTTCCGTTCGTCGGAGAAGACTATCGTCGGCCGCCTCGAACTCTCCTCGCTGCGTTTCGCCTTTAGGTACATCACTGTATCGCCGACGACTAGCTTGTCTCCGTCCCGAAGGGGGGCGTCTTCCGCGCGGGCGTTGTTCACGAACGTGCCGTTGGTGCTTTTCAGGTCCCTTATGCGGAGCCGTCCGTCCTTCCGGTATATCTCGCAATGGCGCCTGCTCGCGGCGTCATCGTCAAGCACTATGTCGCATGCGGAGTCCCTCCCGATGGACAAGGCATCTCTGTCCAGCGCGAACCGCCGCCCCTTCATAGGGCCGGAGAGGACAATCAGCTCATCCACGCCTATAATTCTCCCATGGCGATTCCGGAGCGGACGGCGGCCCGACGGCCCTCGCCGTCGCTTCCGGCGCTGCCGAATTCCGTCCTGCCGGCACACGCTCCAGGTGTGGTTCGCCCGCTACCGTACCGCAGGCTCGCTCTCGCAGGTTCCGTGGCCGCAGGCGCGGATTCCGAAGCCCGGCGGGCGGACCGGGTGCGGCCGGAAAACCCCCGGAATCCGAGCCGCAAAGCCGAGTTCCCCGCCCTCGGAACTCTAAACTATTACCCATCCCCCCGAAAGTTCAAGAGAAGCCGGCCGGGTGCATGGCCGTAACTGCATGAAGTTTTTAGCGCCGGGCATCGAATGCTCTTTTCAGTGAGGGTTTGCCAAGGACGCTTTCCCCGAGGAGGAGAGTAGTCGGACTGAGCGAAGGGTAGCCAAGGGCGGGGGTGGTTTGGCCGCGATGCCGAGCTATCGGACGTTGCCGCCCGGCCTCTCCGCTTGCCCATGGCATCTGCACATTTACGGCCATGCATCCAAGCCGGCCCGACCGGAGCCCGGCGCCTTGACGAATTGAGGCCCGACGGTCTATAAGATTGGTTTGGCGGCGCTAGCCTTGCGCCCAGCGGCCCATCCCGAGCCGTCTGCATCGCGCGGGCGTCGGCGTGTCGGAAGATCCGCCTTGAGGGGGAAAAGGGCGTAACTGCGCCGCACGGGAGCGAAATCGTCCGCCGGCGGAGCAGGAAGGAAGGACGACATGGTTGAAGCCATAGGCATAGACTTGGGAGGCACCAAGATTTCCGCGGCGCGCGTGGACGGCGAGGGAAGGATACTGGCGCGAAAGAAGGTGGATACTCGCGCAGAGGAAGGCGCCGCCGCTGTGATAAAGCGCATAGTTGATCTGGCCGCAAGCATGAAGACGCCCTCGGTGAGAGCCGTCGGCATCGGATCGCCGGGCCAGATAGATCACGAAAAGGGATTGCTGGCCGGCGAGGCGGTGAACATACCGGGAGCCAGGCGACTCGATATATGCAGCCCCGTGAGGGATGAGCTCAAGGTGCCCTGCTTCGCGGACAACGACGGAAATGTGGCGGCCATGGCGGAGGCATGGATTGGCGCGGGTCGCGGCGAGAAGGTAGTCTTGATGCTGACTCTCGGCACCGGAATCGGCGGCGGCGCTGTGATCGAAGGAGCGGTGTATCGCGGGGCGAAAAACTTCGTGGCCGAGTTCGGCCACATGAGCGTCGAGGTTGAGGGGCGGATATGCCCTTGTGGCAACAGAGGATGCCTTGAACGCTACGCCTCGGCCTCGGCCGTCGCCCGTTCCGCCTGCGAGAGGCTGAGGGTGATACCGCCGCCCGATTCCGTCCTTATGGCGATGTGCGGAGGAGACCCTTCTGCCGTAACGGCCAAGATGGTTTGCGACGCCGCGCGCGGGGGAGACGCGTTGGCCTCGGGGGTCTTCGACGAGGCGTGTCTGTACTTGGGCGTCGGCATTGGCAACCTGATCAACATCTTCAACCCTTCGTGCGTAGTGGTCGGAGGAGGCATGAGCCTGGCCGGCGACATATTGTTCTCCCGCATCCACAAGGTCCTCAATGCGGGACGCGCCTACCCTCCCATCATGGCGGCGGCTAAGGTCGTGCCGGCGGAACTGGGGGAGGATTCCGGCGTTATCGGCGCCGCAAAGGTGGCGCTCGACGCCGCAGACAGACGGGATCCCGGCGCCAGAGTTTAAATTTCGGACGCAGGCCTTCGTTTGCGTTTGCCGCCGAAACCGGCCGACGCGTGTACCGCGCGGGAAGAAAAGCGCGGTGCGGTTCAGATATCCTCGGCTTCCTCCGCTCCGCCGGCGTACTTGAGCAGTCCGCCTCGGAATTTGTTGCGCAGGAACTTGATCGCCTGCACGTGAATCTGGCTGACTCTCGATTCTGACAATTTCAAAACCTCTCCGATCTCCCTCATCGTCTTGTGATTGAAATAATACTGTTCGATAACGTATCGCTCGTGTTCGGTCAGTCCCTTCATCGCCACGTCCCTGAATTCGCGGAGGAACGCCGCATGGGATGGATCGTCTTGGTTTCTCGAGTCCTCCACCATCTCCATGCGCATCATGTCCCACGTGCCTTCAAACCTGTTGTACTTGACGCATCCTTCCATAGGAACCTGGGACCGGATCTCAAGACTCTTGACGAACTTCGCGTATTTTTCCTGCGTCATCCCCATCGCTCGAGCGGCTTCTTCGTCCGTAGGGTCTCGCTTGAGTTTCTTCTTCAGATCTGCGATGACGCGCTCCCGTTCGTGGTCTCTCGTCCTGATCTGGCGGGGCACCCAGTCTATGGAACGGAGATAGTCGAGTATTTCGCCCCTTACTCTCGAAAGGCAGTAGGTCTCGAACCTGACGCCAACCGTAGGTTCGAATTTGACTACAGCATCTATAAGCCCCATCGCGCCGGCTGAAATCAGGTCCCCGACTTCTATGCAGTCGGGAAGCTTCGACTTGATGCGCTCAGCCGTGGCCCGGACCAGCGGAAGGTAGTGGACGACCAATGCGTTCCGGTTTGCTTCCGACCGATCCGCCAAGTATTTCTCCCACAACTTTTCCGCCTGGCAGCGCCGCTTCTTCCGCCATGTCGCCCTCCTGCGGTCAGCCGACAAGTCGAGCTCATCATCCTTTATCGGAAGCGGTTCCGATTCGCTGGTCCCCGACGACGAAAGCTCAGGCGCGATCGGTGGCGGCGAAGTCCGCATTTCCATCTCAGTATCGGATCCCGCATCTTCGCGCCCAGCGGATTCTTGCGGATTCGAAAACATGCCTTCCTGACAACTTTCTGAACCCTCACGTTTCAGTTGCCGGACAATCTTGCCCATCGCGATCCCCTCCCTGCAAATTTTTCTCTCCCATATGCTGTCATGCATATGGAGTATAGGCACCAAAAACGCATATGCGATGTGCACTGTCTTTTACATTATATACTAGACGGCTATTTTCATAATAGAATTTAGGGAAAGTCGGTCCGATAATTTGGCATATATCTTTGGAGAATCAAATGAACTACATATTATAGTGTCTGATTTTTATTATGATACTGCTTATAGTATTCTGAATGCCCGTAATTTATAAAAAAATTTTTATAAATCTTGACTTCGTTGCGCGATGAGCCGGTTGCAATGTGTGTAAACTTGCGGGGCGTCAGTTCGGAGGAGAAGCGGAAGAAAAAGGCGAGGCGACGGGCCTCGTTTAATGCTTGTCGATCTACGAAAACCTTTGGGGTAAAAATTGAGGGAAACGCCGAGAGATGTGCGCTCTTTATGAAGCGTTGAGGTAAAGCCGCCCCGCTCACGCAGGAAATCTCCCTATCGTCTGCAGACAGAGCGACCGATTTTTGCGCGATAGCTAACTTAACATATTATAAAAAAATGAGTTAAGGACTTTGGCATCGCTCCGCCTATATGATTTAACCTATTGCTTGGCAATAAGTTCTAACTCTTATGCATCTAAGCCATCGGGAGTTTACCGGCCTCCCAGCCAGCTTGTGCATGGATGAGAAATGCACAAGCAGTAACGCCGCTCCTGAAAAAAGCAATTAGAACGGTGCTATTTGGCAATAAGGGATCAAACCTTTAAAGAGATTCGGTCGTTATGTTCACGGGGAAGGGGTGTTATGGAGAGATGGTCAAGTGGGTGCCTATGCGACTTTGCACATGCGATCCCGGAAGAGACCGCTTGCCAGGGGCAGTGTCAGTCGAGGGATTCGATTTTCGATTAGATTAAAAGGGGTTGAAGAAGCGCTTGGGGATGGCCTTGCGCAAAAGCACTCGCGCTTAATGTCATCGCTCTTCGGTAAGGGCAAGCGAGTGTGAGGTGCCCCCAGCGATAGCCTTCGCGCCCCTCAATCCGTATACCTGAACTGGTATTGTCTTATTCTTATTCGTTCCGTCGCCGAGCTGGCCGCACTCATTATTTCCCCACGCCCATACTGTGCCGTCATTCTTGATCGCGAGCGAATGTTCCAAGCCTCCGGCTATAGCTGTTACTCCGCTCAACTTGGATACCTGAACGGGCGTCATCCTGTCCTTTACGGTTCCGTCGCCGAGCTGGCCATGCTCGTTGGACCCCCAAGCCCATACGGTGCCGTCATCCTTGAGGGCGAGCGAATGCTTACCTCCCCCTGCTATAGCCGTTATACCACTCAACCCGGATACTTGGGAGGGAATCTCCCTCTGAATAGTCGTCCAGTCGCTGAGATGGCCGTACCGTCCCCAAGCCCACACGGTGCCGTCATCCTTGAGGGCGAGCGAATGCCAAGCGCCCCCGGCGATAGCCTTTACCCCGCTTAACCCGGATACCCGTACGGGTGCCGTCCTATCCGTAGTCGTCCCATCGCCGAGCTGGCCATACTGGTTCTTGCCCCACGCCCACACAGTTCCGTCATCTTTTAGGGCGAGCGAATGCTTGCCGCCCCCTGCGACAGCCTTCACACCCTTCAGCCCGGATATATGAACGGGCATTATCCTGTTCTCCATCGTCCCATCGCCGAGCCGGCCGGCCTCGTTATTTCCCCAAGCCCATACTGTCCCGTCATCCTTAAGGGCGAAAGAATGGAACCATCCCCCGAAGATACGCGTTACGTCCTTCAGTTCGGATATTTGAGCGGGTGTTGTCCTGTCATTTGTGGTTCCATCGCCGAGCTGGCCATATTTGTTATTTCCCCAAGTCCACACTGTACCATCAGACCTGAGGGCGAGCGAATGACAATATCCCGCAGCGATGTCCGTTACTGCCCTCAACTTGGATACCTGAACTGGCGTCATCCTATCCGCCGTAGTCCCTTCGCCAAGCCGGCCGAATTCGTTCTTTCCCCAAGCCCAAACTTGGAGCCGAATGCTGGTCGCCTTTTTAAGCGCTTTCGCACGCGAGTCCCCCGGCTTGGCCGCAAGCGCCGCATCGAGCGCCGCCCTGACCTTGTTCCGCTTCTCTTCGCTCAAACCCGCGTAAAAGCCTTCGCCGTCCACCTTCTCGTCTTGGAGGGCGGCCGCCGCCTGGGTCATGGCTTTCCAGTATATTGCATCGGCACGCGAACCCGCCGCCGCAGGATCGTCGGAGCCGACAGAGACTTTAAGCGCCATGTCGAAGGCTTCCTCCGCACCGGCATAATCGCCGGCCTCAAACTTTGCGCGCCCTTCGGCCATCGCGGCGCCGCAGCGTTTTCTTATTCCGCCGACCTCCGCCGCCTTCATGCCGCCTTCTATCTTCTTCATCTCGCCAGCCGGAGCATCGGGCCATATCCCGGACGCCGCATCGAAGGCCGCCTTCGCCTCGTCGAAAGACTCGGCTGCCAGCAGCCTCTGCGCCTCCTCCAGCTTAGCGGCGAACTCCTTGCGCCTCTTCAATTCCTCCCGCGCCTGCTTGGCCAGCGCCTCGGCCGCAGACCGCGCCGGATGCCGGTACTCGCCCATCCCGGCCAGCGGCCCCTCCAGCGCGTCCAGAACCTGCCGCCACTCGCCGCTTCTCTTGGCCTCCAGCGCCACCGGGAGCGCCGCCGCCAGCGCGGCGCAGGACTCTTCCGTCCTCCTTGTCGAAGCCAGCAGCTTTCGCGCATCGGCGGCATGTTCGCTTTCAGGCCAAGCGGCGAGGTAAGCCTCCAGGGCCGCGCGGCGTTGAGCAAGGTCGTCTCCCGCTTCCTCCAGTTTCCTCATCGCCGCCGCCCATGCCTCTGCCTCGTTCCTGGCTTTAGCTTCGGCATCGGCTCTGCGTCTTGCTTCCTCGGCCTCGGCCTTCGCTTTAGTCTCCGATTCGGCCCTGCGCCGGGCTTCTTCCGCCTCTGCCGCCGCTTTCGCTTCAATCTCGGCTCTTCGCTCGGTCTTACCAGTTTCGCCATCCGCGTTCGCCTCGTATTCGGCTTTCCGCCTGGCTGCTTCCGCCTCAGCCGCCGCTTCCGCCTCAGCCTCAGCCCTTCGCCGGTTTTCTTCGAAAAGATGCCAACCGCCCGTCCCTCCAACCAGAAGCAGCAGGATGCCTGCAATCGCCGCGGCGAAGCGCCTGCCCTCCAGAACAGCCCACGCCAGCATCGCGACGATCCCGAGCATCGCTGTGCCGAGCAGAATGCCAAGTTCGCGAATTCCAAGGAGAAACCCGATGATCAGGTGCATTAACGCAGCCGCAACCACAGGCAGGCCGATCAGTACCGATCCGGCAGCCAACAGGATCCATCGCCACCGGCCGGTTCCCCCGCCCGAAGTCCGGGCCTCCCCCCCGCCGCGCATCGCGCCCGCGCCCGACATCCCAGCGGCGGCCGTCGGCGGCGTTACCGCATCGCTCGCGGCCAGTCCGGCCGCCACGGCATGGGGTCCGGCATTCGGCGCAGGGGATGCCCGCCCGCCCGCCTCGGCGGGCGCGCCGAACTCAGCCGCCTTCGCGAGCGCGCCCACACGCATCAGCGTCTCCGTCTCGGCCGCCGATTTGCCAACCGACGCCCTGCAAACCTTCATCGCCTCAAGCAGCGCGGATGCATCCTGGTAGCGCGACTCGGGAGCCTTCGAAAGGCATATGTCCAGCAGCCTCTCCGTGGCCTGCGACACGTCCGGCCGCAGCCGCCGGATCGGATCGTGCGGAGCGTGCCGCGTGGCATCCAGAACAGCCACCAGCGAACTTCCCGCGAAGGGCGCGCGCCCGGCCAGAAGCGCGTACAACGCCGCGCCCATGCTGAAAACATCCGCCGGCTTGCGCGCGGCCTTCGCCTCGACAGCCTGCTCCGGCGCCATGTACCCCGGCGTACCCATGCAGACCGCCGTGCCGGTAAGCGTCAGCCCTGCCTCGTCGGTGCGCGCCAGCCCAAGATCCGACAGCTTCGCCGTCCGGAAATCGAGTTCTTCCGCCACGCCCGCATCGCCCCTGCCGCCCGATCCTTGGGGAACGGGAGTGCCATCTGCTTCTCCAACGGATCTGGGGCGGCCGGTCTCAGGCGCCCGCCGCTTGAACGGTATCAGTATGTTGTCCGGCTTCACGTCCCGGTGGACGATGCCCTCCGCGTGCGCCGCCGCCAGCCCCTCGCAGGCCGCGATGCAGATATCCAGCGCGTCGCCTTCCGAAAGTCCGCCAAGCCCGCGCTTGGCACGTTCGCGTATCAACGCCCCCGCCGTGGTCCCCCTGACGTACTCCATTACCAGGTAATAAAGCCCGCTCTCCTGGTTCACATCCTTGACGCCCACAAGATGCGGCGACTCGACCCGTGCGGCCGCCTGCGCCTCGCGTATGAAGCGCTCGACGATATCCGCGGACTGCTCGGCCAGATGGAACGGCAGGACCTTGACGGCGACCTCGACTTTCAGCCTGGGGTGAATGCCGTAGTATACGGCCCCCATGCCGCCCTGGCCGATTTTTGCAATTAAGGGGATGCCGCCGAGCGTGGGGGCGTGGAAGGGCAATCCAGGAACAGGCACCCTCGGCGCAGAAAGGACGAGATGGTCTCCGGAAAGGTCCTGCGGCGGGATGGATGGGATCACCCCGCCGAACCGACCGCCAGAACCGAACCTGTCGGGACTTCCGCCGGACATGATCACTTCCCAGAATTCGGTATCCCGCAAAACCCCAAGTCCGCAATCTCACGCGGCCGGTGCAATCTACCACGCGAACGGCAAAGGGTCAACGAAAGTCAAAGCTCGGCCTCGCTTCCCCTTCCGTTGTTGCGGATTATGGCATGATTGGGCGGCGTGGGGCGGCTAAGCTTTTTGGCTGCCGAGCGCGGCGGCCATCTCGTCGCTTCCGGCGATCGTAACCTCCTAAAGGGGGACCGGCGTCCTCGCCGTTCGGCTTCCGGTTGCTTTCTTGCAAAATGACCGGTGGGACTTTGGAATCGCCCCGGAAGGGAAAACGCAACTTTGCGCCGGGCTAAGACGTCCTATATAATAGGAGAAGGCAAGTAGGACCGTGGCCGCGCGGGATCGCCCGCGGCTCGTGAATACGCTGCGAGAGGTGCGGACATGTACGATAGATTTACCGACAGGGCCAGGAAAGTCATGAGCTACGCTCGCCAGGAGGCGGAGAGGCTCAACCACGACTACATAGGCACCGAGCACATACTGCTCGGCATCGTCAAGGAAGGGACCGGGGTAGCAGCCAATGTTCTTGAGAACCTTGATGTGGATCTCGAGAAGGTGCGCGTGGAGGTAGAGAAGCTGGTCAAGCCCGCGCCCGAAGTAGTCACGATGGGAAGCCTGCCGCTCACCCCGAGGGCAAAGAAGGCCATAGAGCTGGCGATAGAGGAAGCCCGGGCGCTGGACCATAACTACGTAGGGACCGAGCACCTGCTGCTGGGACTCCTTAGGGAGAACGAAGGCCTCGCCGCGCAAGTTCTGATGAACCTGAACCTGAAGCTCGATGATGTGAGGCGCGAGGTGATGGAGTTTCTCGGCGCCGAGATGAACAAGCAGCAGGAGCAGCAGGGGGAACAGCAGGGGGAGCAGCAGGAAAACC
>CALKMO010000132.1 GCA_937991785.1 uncultured bacterium
GGAAGTGCGTTACTCCGCCTACGGCTATCGCTATCGGGTGGATGTGGCGGCCGCCGACAACCTCGCACACGTCGTTGCCGAGCCTCTTGAGGCGCAGGGCCAGCTTGACCGCCTCAGGATGCGTGGACGCCAGCGGTATTACCGATCCGACACCGAAGAAATCCGGCACCACCAGGAAGCACACGTGCAGCACGTGCGACTGAATCTGCTCCCCGTAGAATATGAGTTTCCGCAGGAGCTTCGATTGCTCGCTGATGGCAATCCCGCAGGCATCCTCGATGGCCTTCACCGAAGACGTGGTATGGCCGACCGAGCATATGCCGCATATGCGGCATGTTATATGCGGCGCCTCGTAGTACCTGCGGCCGCGCAGGAACGCCTCGTAGAACCGCGGGCTCTCGACGACGTTCATCTCGACCCGCTCGATCTTCCCGTCGCGCACGTTGACCTTGATGTTCCCGTGCCCCTCAATGCGGGTCACGTGATGGACGTTGATGTCAACGTTCTTCGTCATGGAATCCGCTCCTTCTGGTACGCGCCGAACATCCTGAAGTCGGCCAGGACATCCTCAATCTTCATCCCGTAGAGGTTGACCATGTTCTCGGCGGCGGCCTGCAGGTTGGGTTTGTCCACCAGACCTCGGCATCCCTCACACTTAGCCCCGTACGTCGGGCATATCGCTCCGCAACCGGCGCGGGTCACCGGCCCAAGACAGACCAAGCCCTTCTCGTACAGGCACAAATTGCCCTTCTTCTTGCACTCCACGCATACCGGATCGGAAGGCAGTTTGAACGGCTTGCCGAGCAGCACGCTCTTGGCAAGCTCGGCGAACTCGAATTTGTTCATCGGGCAGCCGGGCAGTTCGTAGTCCACCTTGACGAACGCGGAGCAGGGTTGGGCCGGGATTGTCGGGAAGACATTCCACTTGTTGCCGTAGACGTACTTCCTGTAGTCTTCCTCGTTCTGGTAGTTCTTAAGCGTGTTGATGCCGCCAGTGCAGGCGCAGGCGCCTATGGCGACCAGCACCTTGCTCTTCTCCCGGAACATCTTCACCTCCTCGACATCCGAGGGGGTAGAGACGGCGCCGTCCACGAAGCCTATATCTATATCCCACGACCTTTCCGTCATGGCCTCGCGGAAGTTGACGACCTCGAACTTACCGAGTATGTCGAGCAGCACGTCCTCTAGCTCGAGTATGGCGAGGCTGCAACCCTCGCACCCGGTGAGGCTGAACACGGCGATTTTCGGTTTCGCCGAAACCGGCGCAGGACTGACCATCCGCTTTCCTCCTTCACCCTACCTAGCCGATCGCTTACCTCCTCAGGCGAACGATTCCGGCAGGGACTCCATCTGCGAGAATCGGAAAACCGGACCTTCCTTGCAGACATACACGTTGTTGATCTGGCAGTGTCCGCACCTGCCCACGCCGCACTTCATGTGCCTTTCCAAACTGCAGAAGATGCGGTTGCGCGGTATTTTCAAGTTGAGAGTCTCGAGCAGCACGAACTTGTACATGACCGGCGGGCCGACCACCGCGACGTATGTCCTCTTCGGGTCCAGTTTCGGCAGCTTCCTGAACAGGACGGTTATGACGCCGCCGGTGCCGCGCCACTGCTCGTCCGGCTTGTCCACCGTCAGCATCAGCTCCGTGTCCGGCTGCTTCCTCCAGGACTCGAACTCTTTCGTGAACAGCAGTTCCTGGGGCGTCTTGGCGCCGTACAGTATCCATACCTTCCCGAACCGCTCGCGCCTGTCGAACACGTAGTTGATGAGCGAGCGCAACGGGGCCAGGCCCAGACCGCCGGCGACAAACAACATGTCGTTGCCGGCCATCTCCTCGACGTCGAACCCACGACCCATCGGCCCGCGGACGCCGATCTTGTCGCCGGCCTTGAGACTGTGCAGCGCCGCGGTCACGGTGCCGACCTTTCGCACGCACAGCTCGAAAGCCTCCCGCTGGGTCGGAGACGAACATATCGAGATCGGCGCCTCGCCGAACCCCGGTACGGAAACCTCGACGAACTGCCCCGGCGCATGCCCCAGGTTCTTGCCGCCGGCCAGCCTGAGCTTGAACAGTTTCTCCAGCGCCGTGAGGTCCGCGACATCCAGTATCTCGGCCTCCTCCGGCGCGAACGGCGACCCCTGGCCGCCGACGTTCAGCTTCTCCGCCATCGCGCGAACCTCCGGCATTTTACCTCTCCTCCGCCAATTGCGTGTATATCTCCACGACGCTGATCTTCGCCGTACACGCCCTGTCGCACCGCCCGCACCCGACGCACCCCATCCGCCCCTGCTGTTCCTTTATCCATTTTCCCTTCCGGAAGATGCGGTGGCGGAGGCGCGAACTGCTCTCCGGTCGGAAGTTGTGCCCCCCGGCGACGGTGGCGAAGTCCTGCAGCTGGCACCCGTCCCATTCCCGAACCCGCCGCCCGCTCGCGCAGCTCAGATCCGGGACATCCTTCACCGTGAAGCAGTAGCATGTCGGGCAGACCAGGTTGCAGCTCCCGCACGAGTAGCACCGCTTAGCGGTCACCTGCCAGAGCAACGAATTGTAGGAACGGTCGAGGATCTCCGGCAGCTTCTCCGCCTCGTAGGGAAGCTTCTTCTTGAAGTTGGCGTTCCTAGCCTCGCGGAACTTCTCTGCCGCATCCTTGTCGGCATTAGCGGGCGCCTTGCCGACCTTGTTATAGGCCAGCAGCTCCTTGCCGCGCTCCGTCGCCGCAGCCGCGAGGTACCTCTCCGCGGCCTGGCCCTTGCCGCCATTGAGCGGCGTCAGCATCACGTCGAAACCTTCCTTCGCCTCGTTCCCCCCCATGTCCCGGCAGAATGCCGTCTGATCGCACGGACCGTGGCAGTCCACCGCGACGACGATCGAGTCCTTCCTCCTGGCGAGGTAATGGTCGTCCGGGACCCCCGATCCGAACACGGCGTCCAGCAACGCCACGGCGTTGCAGTCGCACGGATGGACGCCCATTATCAGCAGGGGAGTCCCGCCGGTCGCCGGCGCCGCCTTGACCTCCTTCGTTCCGATCGAGTAGGATAGGACCGTCTCGCTCGACGGAAGGAAAAACGACCGCGGGGAATAGACGCAGTAGTTGAAATCGAGGGCCAGGTCCGCGCCGCGGCTCACCGCCTCGTAAAAATATCTTTCCTTCCGCCGCACCGGGCCGACCACCGTTCTGCCGGTCCGCATCGCCTCGTCGGCGATCGCAGCCAGCTCATTCGCCGTCACGACACGCTCCATCACGGTCAGCCTCCTCCCCCCAGCCGCCCCGCGGGCCTCCCGGCGCGCCGCGATGCAAAAAGCGGACGCCCGGACTCCCGGAAGCGTACCCGGGTCATTCCCTCTTCAGAAACTTCCCGACGACCTCCAGCAGCTTCTTGGGCTCCACGGGCTTTTCCAAGAAGGCGTCAGCCTGTATGTATTCCGAGCCCGCCTCCTTCGCAAAATCTATCCCAGACTCCTTCCCAACCGCGGTAACCATCACGATAGGGACGGACTTCAGGACCGGATCCTGCTTCAGCTCGTAGGCGACATGAAAACCCTCCGAAAGCGTCTCCATCATCACGTCGAGCAGTACGAGGCCGGGCTTTTCTTTGCGGGCAAGTTCGAGGCCCTCCTTGCCGCTGGACGCGGAAAGAACTTTATACCCGGCTGATTCCAGCGTCAGCCTCATGCCCTCGACGATATCCGGGTCGTCGTCCACCACGAGAACTTTCGCTGCCATCGTCCTTCTCCCCATCCCAGTCCCGAGCCGCGGTTAACAGGCCCCGCCTCGAGACGAATCGGTCTCGAGAGGGAAACGCCGCAGCACGCCTCTAGATCTAGATCTCCCGATCGAAAGCCTGGAAGCCCAACGTGAAAGGATCGAGATATATCGCGACTCATCGCTGCTTCCCCCGGTGCGAATGCCTTGTCGCCGCCGAGAGCCCGTAATTCACCACCTGACTTAAGGACAGCAGTCGAACACTATAGCGCTTGGGAATTTTCGTCAATAGCTAAATAGTCTACTCCGATGATTTTTTTTGAAATCGCCTGGATCAGCTTTGTTGCACAAATAGGGAAAGGGGCGCGGTTTCCTCTTTCTACCAGTCGGTTCAGTTGTTTGCAGGGTGCGAGTCGAGCCGGTTGCGCCGTCTGCGGACGATAGGGAGATTTCCGCGGACTCGGGGAGGCTTTACCTCAAAGCGTCATAGTGAGCGCACCGCGCAGGAACGCCGTTTTTCTCGATTTTCCACCCGGTTTTTGTGTGCGTGAGTGGATATCTGCCGCGGCA
>CALKMO010000133.1 GCA_937991785.1 uncultured bacterium
GCCCCAGTCATACCATACCCGCTTCCTGGGCTCGGCCTTCCGCTTCTCAGGGGCCTTATGTGGTTCCTCGGTCTTCTTCGGTTCTTCCGCCTTCTTAGGCTCCTCCGCCTTCTTTTCCGTACCTCCGCCCCAATCGTACCAATCGCTCTTTTTCTTTTGAGGTTCCTTAGCGGATTCGGCCGGCTTTTCTTGGGTTACGGGTTTCGGTTCATCTACCCGCGCCGGCTCGCCTGTCGCCGACCCCTCGGCTTTCTTTGGTTCTTCCGCCTTCTTATCCTCACCTCCGCCCCAGTCATACCAATCCTGCTTCTTCGGCTTACGCGGCTCTTCTCGTTTCGCCTCGGTCGGTTTCTCCTCCGCCGCAGCCTTCCGCTCTCCGGTTTCCGCCGGCTGTTCAGCCTTCCTCGGCTCCTCGGTCTTCCCCGGTTCCTCGACCTTCTTCGTCTCCCCGCCGCCTCCTCCCCAATCGTACCAGTCCTTTGACTTTGCCTTAGGCTTCTCGGCTTTCGGGCCGGGTTTCGCCGGAGCGGGCTGAGCCGACTCGACACCGCCTTTGACCGCCGGGACCTCGGCCACGGCTACAGGCTCAGAAGCCGGGATCACGTCAATATCCGAAAACGGCAGCCCCGCCCCAAATGGATCCACCTCGGCTATTTGGCGGCACAGGAAGACGGCGACCATCGGCCGCCGGTCGGCCAGCGCCCTGTCCAGTGCAGCGTAAAGGTGTCGGGCGCCGACGGCGCGGGCGAGCAGCTGGCAGTCGGCGTACAGCTTGTCCCGTTCGGCCACCTCGTTCTTTTCCTCCTCCGACAACCTATGCAAGGCCGGAGTTTCGCCGATGATGTCCAGAAGCTCCTTGACCTCCGAATACTGCGCCCCCATCACGCACGCGAACAGCGGGTAGTAATCTTCAAATTCCGGGTATAGCCTCATGCCCTTGTATAGGGCGCACTCGGCCATCTGTTCGTTCCAGGCGTAGGATGGATACGTTATCCCCTTCAAATCGCCGTCGGCGCCAAGGTGCCAGATTATCCCATCCGCGTCAGCGGCCTCCTCCGGCACTCCAGGCCTCTCCATATAATACCTGTGCGCCTTCAGGTAGTAGTATTCCGCCGCGCTCCTCAGTTCGGAAGCCCTGAGACCTACGATCCTCTCAAGAGACCGACGGGCATATCGCCTTACCGTATCGGCTTCCTTCTTGTTCTCCAGAACCGCCTTCAGAGGCGCTACGGCGCGTTCGTCCGGAGGCTCTATATCTCCCAGTACAAGAGCGGCGTTCTCCCTCATTAGCTGCTCGGGATGCTCAAGTAGCTCGATCACAGGCAAAGTCGCCTTCTGGCCCATCCTGGCCAGCGCTATCCGCGCGAAAGCCCTGACCTCCTCGTTTTGCTTATCCATTAGGTGCGCGCTGAGCGCAGGGACAGCATACTGGCCGAGCTCGAACAGCTCCCTGAACACCATCTCGCGCTCTTCCGAGGACACCGCCGAAGATACGGCCCGCTCGGCGAGCTTCTTCATGTGTTCCTTATCGGCCAGCTTCTTCCGGTAATACTTCTTGTACAGATCCCATATCCTGGACGGCTCGACGCCCATCTTCGGCTCGGCCATCATCTTGGCCATAATCTTTACGCCGGCCTCATCCACTAGACGGGCCGCCAGCGGCTCCCGCGGGTTCAAGTCAAGCACCTTGCGGAAGGCCGCCCTCGCCTCTCCGTATTTCCCGATTTCGAAGAAGTCCACCCCCTGGCGGAACAGCTTTTCAATCTGCTCGGGAGTCGCGGCCGGCTCCTCTCCTCGGGCGGCTACAGGCGGCAGGATCAAGAGCGCCGGAATCACCATAAAGCAAAACAGAGCGACCGCGTTCAATCGGGCTTGGATCATGGACAACCTCCCGCTTAAAACCCACTGTGGAGCGACCGCGTGCGACCGCGCCTGCGGAGCGCAACGAGACGCTATCCTCAGTCGCCGAAACGCGCATCTAGCCACCTTACAGATTCCTCTAGACAAGACCACCAAAATCCTAGATTTTTCACCGCTGCTGTCAAGAATAAACTTCCGGCTGCGAGCCGGTTGCGCTGTTTACGGACGATAGGGAGATTTCCGCGGATTCGGGGAGGCTTTACCCCAAAGCTTCATAGTGAGCGCCCGGCGCAGGAACGCCGTTTTTCTCGATTTTCCACCCGGTTTTTGTGGGCGTGAGTGGATATCTGCCGCGGCATATGACTAAAAGGACCGCCGTAAACGCAACGGCCGGAAGGAAGAAGTCAGCCGGACGGAGGAAGGGAAAAGAGAAAAGGGAAAAGGGAGAGAACCGGCAGGGCGACCGCAAGACGCGGAGAAAGAAGCGATCCGGCGGCAAGGACACGAGGAAAAAGGAGAATCCGAATAAGAAGGGATACGTTAGCCGTGCCCATCCCTGCGCCTTGTGCTGGAGTTCGGCGCTGCGCGGACGGGATCGGCCCCGGGCGCGAAAGGCCTGTGTCGCTCCTCATCGCTGCCGGCCTGATTTCCCGTCAAATGTCCAGAGCGTGCGAATCCCGAGGATTCCGCGGGATACTCCGTCCCGACAGGGCCCTTTTGTG
>CALKMO010000134.1 GCA_937991785.1 uncultured bacterium
TGGCGGCGAGCTGGTTCCTGTAGATGGCCGCCATGACGCTGGCCTTTGTGGTTGGATACTGGTGGATCAGGTCGTCGAGCACGCCGAGGACCGGACGGACGTCCGAGACCCGACCGGATTCGACGACCTCCTTTATCTGGGCGAGGCGGCGGGAGGCCAGCCTTTCCTCATCCTCGGCCCGTTCGCCTCCGGCGGCCGATCCGCCGGGCATGCCCGCGTCCGCGCCGCCGATGCGGGGGTTCCCGCCCCCCGCGTCCGCCAGCCCGCCTGCCCGTTCCGTCCCGGCCGGCGGTCCCTCCGATCTCTCCCTCCATCCGGGAATGTAGAGCTTCCCGGCGACGAACATGGCCATCGCGAACACGACCGAGGTCGCCAGCACAAGCCCCCACGAAGGCGCGGGGAGCCGCCGGAACGCCTTGTTGCCCTCGAATGCCTGGTCCCATGCTGCCTCGTGCGACGCGCCGGCGGCGGGCGGAAGCGGGCGTGCAGCGTCCATGCAGACCTTCGCCTCGCGGGCTTGGACCTGAGCGGCGGCCGAACGCGCGTGAAGCGGCTCTACAGGCGGCAGGATCGGCGGCGGTTCGGATACCTGCGCCGATACGGCGGAACGTATGCCGCGGATCTCCTGGAGGGCAAGCTTGAGACCTTCGGCCAGCGTATCGAAAGTGCCGCGGCCGGACGGGTCGCGCGCCATAAGCCGTTCGACCAAGCACACTGCGTTGCGGGGAAGCTTTGACTGCATATCGCGAGGCCAGGCGAGCACTGGCGGGACCCCGTTCCCGACAAAGGCATCGATGGCAGCTGCCTTGAAGGGGGGGAAGCCCGTCAGCATGTGGTAGAGGATAGCGCCAAGGCTGTATAGGTCGCAAAGATATTCGGCCCCCGCAGTGGCCCCATGCCCCTTGAGCAGCTCAGGCGCGGCGTATATCAGCGGATTGAACCTCCCGCTTTCCTCGGCGATCTGAGTTCCGGCCGGCGGCAGTTCCAACTCCTCTCCGAGCGCTATCCCCAGAACCGAGACCTGCTCGGCCGTCACGATGACATCTCCGGGATGCAGCCGCCCGTGCACGTAGCCGTGGCGCCAAGCGTACGAAAGGGCCGACCCGATGCGCATGGCGATCGCCACGGCCCTTTCGGGTCCGAAACGGACGTTCCTCTGTAGCGCTCGCGTCAGCGGTTCGCCCGGCGCATATTCCATCATCAGGCAAAGCTTTTCGCCGTCCTGGAAGACTCCCAAAGTCCTGACCATCGCGCGGTGTTCAAGCAGAAACGCCAGACCGGCGTTCCTATCTAGCCGCTCGCGGAACTTCGCGTCTCGGCTCAATGCCGCGTCGAATACCTTTACGGCGACCAAGTCCTGTTCGAGGAGTCGCCGCGCCTTGTACGTGACGCCACGCGGGCTGCGGCCGATTTCGCATATGACCCGCAATCCCTCTATCGCCGGCAGAGAAGATTTGTCATTCCCTTGCGTCATATCGCTTCCGTCCGACCTTGCGGACAGCCTCTATCGGCATCGGGCATGGGCGTCCGCCCCCGCAGCCGTCCCGCCTTAACCCGCTTGCGGCGAGCGAGGCGCGCCGATCCGCCAAGGCCGCACCGCCTCCGTCCCCGGCCGTCCCGGCGGGGGCAGGCCGTCCCCGGCTACGCTTGCGGCCGGCCATAATTCTAGACGGATTCGGCGTTGAAACCATGACGAAACTTCCCGCTCCCAAGGAGGATGCGAATCCTGGTCGGCGCACGGCCGACAGACGCGGATAATGAACGCCCTAATCTTTCTTCTCCGGACGTGGATAGGGGGCAACGAAAAGTCCGTTAAAGTACATCTCAGACGGCGCAACCGCGCACGTTGCCTGGGCAAGATGCGCTGACTTCCCGACGCCGCAGAAGCGAACGGACACGCGGCTATTCCGAGTCTGGATCAAGGGCGGAGGGCGGAGAGACGCCGAGTGCTAGGCAGAGGCTTTTCGACGGCAATTTCAACCATGCATCGCCCCGCCTGACCCAGGATGTCGTGAACGAGCTCTTCATATCGCCTGCGAACACCCCCTCCATTTGCAGCCTTATGCGCACCTTCGCAAATTTGCCGTCCTCAGAGAGGACGGGCGGTCCAATAATACGATCCTTCACATTGATCAGCGAGTAAGTCTTCTTCATGTATTCGACGTATCCGGTCTCCGGCACGATGCCATCCGCCCCTGCGCTTTCGATGCGGTACATCGTCTGATAATCCCGCAGCGAAAGGAGCTTGTAATAGCGGTCCGCCGTACCCGCCAGCGATGCGGCGGACTCTTCCCGCCACCCATAGGCGAACCAGTATACCCCATAAGCCAGGAGGACAAATGCGATGGCAGTAAGCAGGAAGACGCAGACCTTGACCACCTTAATGGCGTATCGTTTCCAATCCTCGTCCGGCGCCTTCCTCTCTCCATCCTTCGATTCGATCGGCTCGCAGATCGTCAAAGCTCCGCAATTCGGACACTCGCGCGAGCCGTACGCCATGGATCCAGGAGCCTCGAATACGTGTCCGCACTTGGAGCATCTAGTGTCGAAGACCTTGCCTGCGAGCGCCTGTCTTTTGCGGGCGATCCTTTCGGCGTAGTTATCGCGTTCGACGGTCCAAGGATTGTAGCCCGATGTCTTGTCTCCCCTCCGCGCGTAGGCGATCCCGGCCGCCTGGGTTCCAGCCGCGGGCGTGATTCTCGTCCCTCGGCTCGGAGCGGGAGGCGCCGACTTCGGCTGATCCTTCCCCGATGCATTCGCGCAGGCCCCTCCAGAACCTCCGGAAGACGGTCCCCATCCGATGAGAGGTCCCGAAGGCCTGCGCGAAGTGGTGATCGGCGAAGACGGCAGCGGAGATGGTCTTGGGACAGCCGGCAGCGGATCGCATGCCATATCCTTTGCGACGCCGTCTGCTGCTCCAGCCGC
>CALKMO010000135.1 GCA_937991785.1 uncultured bacterium
CGCCCTCCCGAGGACGACCTGCGGATGATTGAGGATATAGGCATGCGCCTGTTCCGGCCGCCGCCATGGGAACGGTAGCCTGGCGACTCGAATATGCGCCGGGCCCTTGCCGTTTCGGCCGAGCCGATAAGACGGGAAGGAGCCGGCTTGGCGGATTCCGGAGCGCGGCATAGCCGGCGCACCCGGGCACTCAACCTTGCATGACGAAGGAGCAGAAAAGTCGTGGATGAACCCGCCTCCGGGATCGAGCTGTCGCTCGTAGCCCCGGTATACAACGAGGAAGAAAACATAGTGCCTTTTCTGGAGGAAGCGGACGAGGCCCTGTCGAAACTTGGCCTTTCCTACGAGATAATTGCCGTGGATGACGGCAGCGCCGACCGCAGCCGCGCGCTACTTATCGAGGCCAAGAAGCGCTTCCCAGCTCTAAGGGTTCTGGCGCTCGACCGAAACCACGGGCAGTCGGCCGCCTTCGACGCCGGCCTTCGCGCTTCGCGCGGCAGAATACTGGTCACGATAGACAGCGATATGCAGAACGATCCTGCCGACATCGGCAAGTTAGTCGAGGCGTTGGAGAAACACGGCGTCGACGGGGCGGTGGGGTGGCGCGTAAACCGCCGCGACAATTTTCTCCGAAGGATATCGTCGAAGATCGCCAACGGTGTGCGCAACCGGCTTTCGCGCGAGACTGTGCGGGATGTAGGATGCAGCCTTAAGGCGTTCAGGCGCGAGGCGATATTAAGGTGCAAGCTTTTCAAGGGGATGCATCGTTTTCTGCCGACGCTGGTCAAGATGGAGGGCGGGACGGTAGTCGAGGTGCCAGTCAACCATAGGCCAAGGCTCAGGGGCAGGTCGAAGTACGGCGTTTGGAACAGGGTCTTCCGAGCCTTCGCGGACCTGCTGGCGGTAAGGTGGATGCAATCCAGGGCTCTCCGATACAAGGCGGAGGAAATCCAGTGAACGAAATACTGTTCTGCGGGACGTTCCTGGGCAAACAGTTCCTGCTGACCCCTTGGAAGTTGATCGGATATTTCGGCGCTGTTCTGTTTTTCGCGCGGTGGCCTATCCAGATGCTTGCATCCAGGAAGGCTGGAAAGCCGGTCGTCCCGACGCTATTTTGGCTGATGAGCATAGCCGGCAGCTTGTGCCTTCTGAGCTACTTTGTCTTCGGCAAGACCGACTCGGTCGGCATCATAAGCAATTTGTTCCCGTCCATGGTGGCAGCTTACAATCTCTACTTGGTGATTCGCAACAGAAGAGCGGCCGAAGCGGGCGGCGGCGCGATGTCGTCGAATTAGCCGGCCGATGACTGCACGGAGGAGAGCGCGCGCCGATGAAATGTGCAATAATCGTACCGGCGAGGCTCGAGTCCACAAGGATGCCGCGTAAACTGCTCCGCGACGACACCGGCAAGCCACTGCTGGCCCACACGATAGATACGGCCTTGGCGGCGGCGCGCTTGTCAGAAGGGTTTATAACCGCGGTATATGCGGCTGTTGACGACGAGGCCCTGAGACGGGCGGCCGAAGCGGCGGGCGCCGCCGCGGTAATGACGCGCCGCGACCATGCGAGCGGGTCGGACAGGGCGGCCGAGGTTGCGGCGGGACTGTCGGAAGATTTCGTCTTGAACCTGCAGGGGGATGAGCCGGAAATAGAGCCGGAAGCTGTAATCGGGGCTGCGCACCTTATAGCCAACAGAAGCGAACCCGCCCCCATGGGCACGCTTGGATGTCCCATCGCATCGGCGGACGAGTATCGGAATCCGAACGTCGTTAAAGTGACGGCAGACTCAGCTGGCTACGCGATATACTTTTCCCGCGCTCCGATCCCGTTCGACCGCGAATCGAGAGGCTGGGCCGTGCCGCCGTGCGCGTATCGACATATAGGGATATACGTTTACAGGCGCGAGTTCCTGCTGGGATATAAGAACCTTCCGCCATCTCCACTCGAAGCTGCTGAGAAACTCGAGCAGCTCCGCGCACTGTACGCAGGATACAGGATACGTTTAGGCATAACGCCGCACGCGCCGCCAGGGATAGATACGGAGGAAGAATACCAAGCCTTCGTACGCAGGACGAAAGCCGCTCGGGATGGCCGCCGGGCATGAACATTACCCGCGTCCACATCTACCGTCCTCCCGCACATTACGCTCACGGAGGGGGCCCCAAATCGCTTCCCTCGGCTCGCCGCGTGGCGTTTCTATTCAAAGAGTTGGGACTCTGACGTTACGTTTCGCCGTCCGGCCGGTTTCTTTTTGGCTTGGTTTGGCTTTCAAGGAATGGCGACTACCCGCATAATACGATCATGCCTCGCCTCCGCATTATTGCCCCCGATTATTCCAAAGGTACGCGACGGATTGGCCGATATAAATGGATATGAGACCGATAGGAAGCGCCGACGAACCGGAGCGCCGCCGGCGGCCAAGCGGTGCAGATGCTGTCTGCAGGCGGATCGCCCACGGATATCGCTAAGTTCCTGGGATGCTTGCGTTCTTCAATATATCGATGGCATAAAGCGGCCCGCGCCGGGCCAGAGGGACTTTCCGCAAAGCCGCATCCGGGACGCCCTCCCGAACTGACCGGCGAGCAGATGCGGGAATTGGAAAAGCTCCTCCTGCAGGGCCCGACCGCCCACGGCTGGCACACCTGTTTCTTGACCGGCTCGAGTATCGCCCGGCTGATCCGGAAGCATCTTGGCGTGACTTACTGGAGCGACCATGCCCTGCGCGTCGTGAAGGGGCGGCTCTCTTGGATCTGCCGGAAGCACGAGCGGCGCGCCCGCTAGCGGGATGAGGCTGAAATCGAACGA
>CALKMO010000136.1 GCA_937991785.1 uncultured bacterium
ATAAAAGACATAAGGCCTTGCCGAATAAAAAGTTATAACGCAGGCTCGCGACAAATGCTTTTTCGCTCAACTCATTGCTTCGAATAGAGTTAGGCGCGAATTACACAACAAAGCCTCTCAGACGCGATCTTTAGCCTTGCCGGCGGCCGGTTCGATCATCCAAAATTCCATAAAAATGCATCTGATCGCCTTTTCGACGCCATCTTTCCTTTCGGCCTCGCTCTCTTCCAGCCTGCAGCGCAAACGGCTCGCTCAAATCATAGGAAGATATCCAGACATCGTTACCAGTGGATCATTGTGATGCTTCGGCCTCGTATGGGGAAGAAAGATATTGCTGAGCTCGAAAAAGCCATCTTCGGCTCGCGTCAAGGGAGAAAGTAAGGCTGCATTGATTGGGCTTTATTGCATAATTTGCGCTATAATTCTATGCGCAACAAGGGCTTGAGTAAAAACGCGGTCGCCGCGATATTGCGTTATAACTTTTTGCTTGGCTGCGCCTCGCATCTTTTATGCGACAAAGCCGCGTCGAACGAAACTCTTAACGAGAACACGGTTCTCCTTTGAGCCTATCGTTCGTCAATATCCGGCCTGACGATGCACCAAAGACCTTCGACAAGAATCATCGCAAGCATGGCTGCGAAGATGAAGCCCGACAGCGGCAAGCCAGGACGAAGAGATAATAAATACTCAGACAGCAGGTCCGTTCCTTCGACCATGCCAGCAGCCAGGCCCGATTCTTCCAGGGACTTCCACGGCCCGAGGCTGGGTGCGAGATCCGATTCGGCCGCCGGCGTTTCGACCGTCAGGAAGAACGCTGGAACATCGGCCGCCTGATCCGGCGCGGCCGTATCCTCCGACACCCTGTAGATACCCGCGGTTTCTATTGGCGGCAATCGGACGGCGGATGCGCCCGGCGGAATTTCGATCCTTGCGACTTCCAGAAGCGCCGGAATCGGTATCCCGCTGTTTGGTCGGCCCGGACCGCCGCCGAGGTTTCTATCGGTCGTTCCGATGTCGGCTATGCTCCCTGCCGCGCGCATGCCGCCCGCAGCCGTTGCGGTGCCTCCTTCTGCGCCGGCTCCGGACGATGCGCCCATCCACCTGATCTTTTCAACGAGTAGGGCTCGGATGTCGGCCGCGGAGATCGCCAGTCGCCGCGGTCGAGGCGCCGGCGTGACTGCGATCTCGATCGGAGCACCGCACGGGCGCGGCGGCTCGACCGGCCGCATATTGGCGAGGTACCCTATCGCGGCGTGGATGAAGACGACGAAAGCCGGCTCGTCGGCGAGCCGATTCTCGTCCGGATCGGGCTGGAAAGCCGCCACAACTATCCTTCCGCGTCCCAGTTCCTTCTCGACGATCGCCGGCGCCCCGTTCGCGAAGACGGCCAGAGTCGCGGCTTCACGCCGCTCCAGACCGGAAGCGCCAAGGTCGAACCGCCGCGCCTTGGCGAATCTGACCGAGGCCAGGTCGCCGTTGCGGCCGTTCATGAACGGCGCGAGGATCGGATGGCGCGGCGATAAGAAGATCAGTCCAAGGTCTGCGTCAGCGCCGGAGAGTTCGCCTGAAATCTTAGGCGCCAATCCAGCCACCCAAGCAGCCGATATCCGGCCTGTCCGTGCGGAGTCTGCGGTTGCCGCAGCCTTCGCCTCTCCTCGCGCGGCAGCGTCCGGACCGTCCTTAACTGTCTCCGCCCGATCGGCCCCGGCGAACAGAAGCAGTCCAGCTCCATTCTCGACGGCGCGGCGGATAGCCGCCCAGCCGCCGGCATCCGGATCGGCATCCCCGGCAACCACGATGCAATCGGATCCCTTCAGCGCGGCAGCGTTCAGATCGCCTGCCGGTACGAGGCGCAGGTCCGTCCTGGACTCGGCCGATCTGCCGAACGGCGCGACGGCGGCCTCGATCGCCCTATCCTGCGAGCTTCCCCGGGCGGCTAAAACGAGGGCGACCGCGGGCGGCGGCTTGGTTGCGAAGGCGAGCATCCGGGCGTCGTCGCCTGGCCATTCGTCGCTGCCGTCGAGCCGGGCCTCGACAAGGACCGGCCCAGGATCGTCTGCGCGCGCATGGAATTCCGCCCGCGCTGTGCCGCCATGGGCCGCCGCAAGCTCCGATGTCCCAACGATCTTGCCGTTTATTCGAAGCTCCAGGCCGCGGCGTCCCCCCCCGGCCATGCATCTTACGTTAACGGCCACGCGGAACGGCTCACCCGCGACCGGCACCCCGCGCGACAGCTCGATGCCGTCCACCGCCCATTGATCGGATGGCGCCGCGCCTACGCATACTATGTGCAATCTGACACCGTCCGGCAAACACCCAGCGGCCGGCGCGAGCCGCGACGGATCGGGCAGGCCCGCCGGCTGGAAATCGGATATCACGAAGACATCCCGCCGATCGCGGAGCGATTCGGAGAGGAGAGAGGCGGCGGAATCCAGAGCGGAGGCCAGGTCGCCTGAAACATCGCGCGACGGCAGCTTGCCGTACCATCCGAGGATCCCGTCCGCACCGCCGATCCACCCGGTCGAACGCATGCTTGACGCAATTCCCGCGAATCGGCTGCCGTCCGGATATTCGGCCGCTATTCGTCGTACCGCATCCGCCAGCAACCTCCGCGGCCCTCCGCCGAATGCGGACATGCTTGGCGAATCGTCCAGGACCAGCACCACATCAGCCGGTTCGCCCGCAGGGCGATATGCTCCGCCCGCCGCGCTTCCCGGCGGAGCGGAAGGTTTCCACGCCGGGCGGGCCATGGCCAGAGGAACGCAGGCTAGGATGGCGCAGCGCAGCAACATTAGGGATACGTCCTCGATTCGCGCATGGAGCGAACTCGCCGCCACGGTCCGCGCGCCAAATAGAAAGGCAGGCGGGAAATCCGCCGCGCTGAGCCTTCGGAGCTTCCTTAGATGTATCATCGCCGGCAGGAAGGCCGCAGGAAGCCCCCATAGAAATATCGGCGAACCGAACTGCAGCATCGCGCTACGCCTCCGATATGTCGGACGCCGGACCCGGGAATTTCGGGACGCGGACGCTCATCATATCGCGTCCTAAGGAGAAGGGCTTGCAAAACTCTGCCGCGCCGCCATCCTGAACCTGCCCGGACCGCCGTCGGCGGGGCGACATCAACCGTTTGGCGAATCCGCGGCCTTGGAGAATGCGGAGACTCGAACGATGCCGGACAACGGGGAAGAAGAACTGCTGGCGCGATTGGACGGCGTCCGCAAAGATGTGAACGCACTGAGCGATGAGATCGCCCGGGTGATAATAGGGCAGGAAGGCATCGTAAGGCTGATGCTGGCAGCGTGTTTCGCACGCGGCCATTGCCTGCTGGTAGGGGTTCCCGGCCTGGCCAAGACCGCTATGGTCCGCGCGCTTGCAGGGGCGCTAAGGCTGGACTTCAAGCGGATCCAGTTCACGCCGGACCTGATGCCTTCTGACATAACCGGCACGCACATGCTGATGGAGGAGGACGGCCGTCGCGCGCTGCGATTCGTCCCAGGGCCGCTTTTCGCCAACGTGATACTGGCCGACGAGGTCAACCGTACGCCGCCCAAGACGCAGGCGGCGCTGTTGGAAGCTATGCAGGAACGGCAGGCGACGGTCGCCAACGAGACGCGCCGTCTGCCCGACCCGTTCTTGGTCATAGCGACCCAGAATCCGATAGAGCAGGAGGGCACTTACGAACTTCCCGAGGCTCAGCTCGATCGGTTTATGTTTCACCTGGAGATAGGATATCCAAGCCTCCAAGAAGAGGAAACGTTGCTGTCCAGAGGGCCGATGCCTGATCCGCTGCCGGTATCGCCCGTAATGTCGCGGGAGCGTGTATTAGAGATACAGGAGCTCGTGCGCAGAATACACGTGTCGAACTACCTGGTCAGTTACGCGGCCAGGCTGATCCGCTCGACGCGCCCCGGCGATCCGTTCGCGCCGCCGTTCGTACGGAATAATGTGGAATGGGGGGCCGGACCCCGCGCCGGGCAGTGCTTGCTTGAAGGGGCCAGGGCGTTGGCCGCTATGGACGGCAGGACGGTGGCGGCGCCTAGGGATCTTCAAGCCGTTATACTGCCGTGTCTTCGACACAGGGTGGCGATCAACTTTCGCGGGCAGGCCGAGGGAATCCGCTCGGCCGATATACTAAGGAAGCTTGTGGAGACGATCCCGGAACCGAAGGGATGATCGCCCGAGCTGCGGCAGACCTGCCGCAGCTCGCCAGGGCGCGCCGAGATCTATCCGCCGATGAGTCCAAGGCGAGGGAGCCGATTCAGCGCCTATGCGGCCGTTGCGGGGCTATCCACGGCGATAGGCAGCCAGCACCCGGAAAGGGACGCCGGCGAGTTCGCGGAGGATGAAGGGATGGACCGTTCCGACCGGTGCCTTGGCGCTTACTCCTCCAAGCCGGAGCTTCCATCCGGCGCCGTGACCCTTCGAGTTCAATCTCCAGACGGGCAGCGCCCGGCCCGAGCATGGGCCTTCCGGGCGATCGCAATGGCAATAGCCGCGATGATACCGGCAGCCATCATTGTCTTCGCGCCATCCGGTCCGTGGCGCGCCGAGGCGTCATGCCGATGCGGCGGTGGAGAGCTGGAACTCGCGATCGTGCTCGACGTCACCGGCTCCATGCAACACATGATAGGAACGATGAAGGCGCAGCTGGCCAAGATACTGACCGTTCTGCGCGGCAGGGTAGGCAAGCTAAGGGTCGGCATAGTCACATATAAGGCGCACGAGGCGTCCGGCCAGGGATTGCCGGTGGTAGAGACGCTGCCGCTGACGTCCGATGGCGCGAGGGTGGCGGAGTTTCTTCAAAAGAGCAAGGCCGTCGGCGGCGGCTTCGAGGCGGTCGAGTTGGGCATGGAGGCGGCGATAAGCGAGGATATGGGCTGGACCAAGGGGGCGCGAAAGGTGTTGGTGCTGGTCGGCGATGAGCCGTGCCCGCCGCAGAGAGAGGCGCTGTGCGTAAAGCTGGCCGCAGCGGCATCGGAAAAGGGCATAGCCGTCAACACGGTTACCGCATCGGAAACGGCCTGGCGCTATTACGCGATGCTGAACGAGGCCGAATGGAAGCGGATGCTGGAACGCCACGGCGAGCGCGCCAGGACCGAATTCCGAATACCGCTGTTCGTGGAAATGGCCGAGAAGGGGCGCGGGATAGCCGTATCGTCGAACGGATCTCGGGAGCTGGTAATGTGGCTTCTGGCATTCGGTCTAGGCCTTGGGCCAGGGAAGGAAAAAGAGCTGGACCTCGACGCCTACTTCCGCTGGACCGAGCCCGACGGCGAGACCGCTGGCGCTCCGGGCCCGGCCTCGGCCTTCGGCCGAAGATCTCCAAGCGCCTCAGGATCAATCCCCTTTCCGCGGCCGCTCGTAGGCTGGGTCAGGCACGGAGGTTACTGGAACGTCCCGCACGATTTCGATTCCCTCCTGCGCGGATTGAAGGCCAGGGTCGAGACCGGATTCGACTCCGGTGCGGAGGCGGTCTATCCTCGCGGGGCGGACATGGCGCGGTTCCCGATCCTGTACATGAGCGGCCACGGGCCGCTGGCGCTGGCGGACGGCGAAGTATCCGCGCTGGCCGCCCACATCCGGAACGGCGGCTTCCTTTTTGCGGACGCCTGCTGCGGCGATGCGGAGTTCGACGCCTCGTTCCGGCGCTTCGCCGAGAAAGCCTTCGGCGCAGGATGCCTCCTGCGGCTGCCGGTTGACCATCCTATATTCCGCTGCGGCTACGAGATAAGGAAGGTCCGGTTCGATCCCAGGCCGAGGGTTGGGGAGTTCAGAGAAGCCGAGCCGGAATTGTTCGGAGTTGAACTGGAGGGGCGGCTGGCTGTCGTCTACAGCGCCCGCGACATCGGATGCTCATGGATGACACTGCCGCTCGGGCTGCCGTGCCAGCACCATGACGAGGATGGACTGGCTCTCGCTATAAACGTACTGCTATATGCCCTTACCCGTTGATCCAAGGAGCGCGATGCGCCCTCGACGCTCGGCCGGCGGCTTCGAATGGCCAGCCCCCGGACGCGACGCTTTACTGCCTTCGATAGTCGGCCGCATACCTAGGCTGGACCTGCGGGCCAGGCGCATGGTCGAGGGGTTCCTCGCGGGTCTCCACCGCTCGTCCGCGAAGGGGTTTTCGGCCGAGTTTTCCGAGCATCGAAAATACATGCCCGGC
>CALKMO010000137.1 GCA_937991785.1 uncultured bacterium
CTCGATCAGGTGGCATTCGTCCGCCACATCCCGCCTGCGCCACGAGGGCACGGCGACCTCGATGCCTTCCGGATCGTCATTCAAGGTTCGGAACCCGGCCGCCTCCAGCAGTCTGCGCGCCGTTGCGTTCGGCAGGGTCGCCTCGTCCATGCCGAGCAGGCGCCTGCAGCGTTCGTAGCGCATCCTGACGGCAAGGGGCGAAGGCGGGGCCGGGAAGAAGTCAATCGAATCTTCGAGGACCTTCCCGCCTGCGATCTCGGCTATCAGCGCGGCGGCTCGCGCCGAAACGGCGTCAACCGCTTCGATGTCCACCCCGCGCTCGAAGCGGAAGCTGGAGTCCGTCGCTATGCCCAGCCTGCGGCCGGTGCGTCTGATGGACGGCGGATCGAAACAGGCGGATTCCAGCAGTATTCGGCGGGTCGCATCGGAGACCTCGCAGCCCGCGCCCCCGATTATGCCGGCTATCGCGACGGGCTTTTCGGCGTCGGCGATTACGAGGGTTTCCGGGGTCAGCGGCGGGCATTGGCCGTAGAGCGGTACGAACCGCTCGCCGTTCCCGGCGCGGCGGACGATTATGCGGCGCCCCGCCAGGCGGTCCAGGTCGAAGGCGTGCAGCGGCTGATTCATCTCCAGCATCACGTAGTTGGTGATGTCCACCACGTTGTTGCGGGGGATCATTCCGAACGCGGCGAGCTTCCGCTTCAGCCATTCGGGGGACGGACCTACAGTTACGCCCTCTATTACCCTGGCCACGTAACGGGGGCATCCGGCGGCATCCAGCACTTCTACGGACGCGGCGTCCCTGACGCTGCCGGCGGCCTTCAGTTCCGGAGGCACGCCGGCCGGAGGCATGGCGAGGCGGTAGGATTCCGGCCTCCAGGGCTTCGGGAAACGGCTTATGCCGAGCAGCTCCGGCAGCCCTCCGCGGACCAGCGCGCACAGCTCGCGCGCAAGCCCCAGCACCCCCTGGCAATCCGGCCTGTTGGCCAGCACGTCCAGCAACACGACCTCGCCGCCCGGGGTGCTCTCGACGCCGTCAACCTGGAACGCGCCGAAGGTGAACAGGTCGCATATGGCGTCGGTGGAGATGGGGCACCCCGACCAATCGAGCAGCCACCGGTCGCCGACAAGGTCCTTCCGGATCCTGAAAAGCCATTCGATCGGAAGCTTCATATATCCGGACCGCCTCCCCTTCGCGCCGCGCGCGTCAGAACTGCCTGAGGAACCTTAGATCGTTTTCCAGGAACAGCCTTATGTCGTCTATACCGAACCGTATCATGCACAAGCGCTCGATGCCGAAGCCGAACGCGAATCCCGTAACGCGCTCCGGGTGGAACGGCGGCATTCCGCCCGGCGGAAGCGTTTCGCCGCGCCTGAGTCTTTCCCCGCAGACCGCCTCGAATACCTTCGGGTTGACCATCCCGCATCCGCCCACCTCGATCCAACCGGCGCCCTTGCACAGGCTGCACGCGAGTCCGCGCCTGCCGCTGCACCTTGGGCAGCTGGCATCCGCCTCAGCCGACGGCTCCGTGAACGGGAAAAAACTGGGTCTGAACCTGGTTCGCACCGAGGGCCCGAACAGCTCCCTGCAAAAAGCGGCTATCACGCCTTTCAGGTCGGCCATCGAGACGTCGCGGTCCACCCACAGCCCTTCGATCTGGTGGAAAGTCGAGGCGTGGGTGGCGTCTATCTTGTCCGGCCTATAGACGCGCCCCGGAGCGACCACTCTTAACGGCGGCATCCTGGCGAGGTCTTCCATAACGCGTATTTGAACGGTGGAGGTTTGGCTCCTGAGCAGCATGTTGCGGCCGAGGTAGAACGAATCCCACGAATCGCGCGCGGGATGATCCTTCGGTATGTTAAGATCGTCGAAGTTATGCCGTTCGTCCTCGACCTCTGGTCCGTCCACCGCCTCGAATCCCAGGCAGGAGAATATGCGCAGCAGATCGGATACGACGGCGCTTAACGGATGGGTGCGGCCCAGTTCGCGGATTTCGCCCCCGGCTGGAGGCTCCGTCGGATCGAAAACCGTTCCAGTGCCCGGGGCAGAAGCGAGTGCCTTCTTCTGCTTCTCGAACGCTGCTTCCAGCTTCGCGCGAAGCTCGTTCGCCAACCGGCCTATCTCCTTGCGCTCGGCCGGAGGAACGGACCCTATGGAAGACAGGACATCCTTTACAAACCCCTTCTGGCCGAGATACTTGGCGCGTACGGCGTCCAAGGTCTTCCGGTCGGACGCCGCGGCGAATTCCTCGATGCCTTCTTCGAGTATCCTGGCTATCCTGTCTTTCATGGATCGCAACCGTCCGCGGAGTGCCGGTCGGCCCCTTATACATGGAGGAATCCGCCGGCCGGGATGCCGGGTTCACTGAGTGCGCCGGTCAGCCTTCCACGGCGGGCTTGGCCTTCGCCCCGCCGGCGCCCAGAGTCTTCTTCGCGAGTTCGACGAGGGCATCGAAGCTTTTGGGTTCGAAAACGGCAAGATCGGCCATCGTCTTGCGATCCACCTTGCAGCCAGCCTTTGCCAATCCCTCGATGAGCCTCGAATATGACACGCCGCGTTCCCTGGCGGCGGCGCTTATGCGGGTTATCCACAGTTCGCGGAAACGCCTATGGCGCGCGCGCCTGTCGCGCGTCGAAAAGGCCTCGGCGCGCTCGATAGTCTCCACCGCGGTGCGGAAGAGCTTCCTGCGACCCATCACGAAGCCCTTTGCGCGCTTCCTGACCTTCCTTACATATTTCATCCTTGCCGTGTTGGTCTTTACTCGCATTTTTTCGTCTCCCTCTTATGCCTTCCGTCCGGTTCGGACCGACGCGTCCGCTCCCTCACGCGTCGGAGCGCCGAACACGGGCCCCGCTTGCGCCATGATCGCGACCAGACTCTGAAGCCACGGCGTCCTGCGGAAGCCCCTCTGCCCTTGGACGTCCTAGGGGCTCCGACGCTAATCCTTCTTGCCGTACATCAGTGCAAGCTTCTTTGCCTCTGTGCTTTCGTCCACTATACGCCGCCTCAGCCGGCGTTTCCTCTTGCCCGGCTTTCCCGTCATCAGGTGGCTGCGGAACCCCTTGCTCCTGACCACCTTCCCAGTGGCGGTTATCTTTATTCTTTTCCTTATCCCCTTGTGAGATTTGACCTTTGGCATTCGGCCAGCGCCTCCGTAAGTTTCCTGAACTCCCAATCAAATCAAGCCTTGCGAACGAACCTTCGCGTGCCGCTTTCTATCGGCAATCCGCGGGATTTTCCCGCCTTTCGCGTCGCCTTTCGGTTTTCCCGCACCCCTTATGCCGCTCTTCCGCGAATGTATTCCGCCATTACGGTCCCGTCCTGGGACTGTGCGATTGCAGGAACCGCCTCCACACGTTCCGTAGGAAGCGCATTCCTCTGTCGCGACCGGCGAAAAGGACTATTGCTTATATGCGCTCGCGACTTGAGATTCAAATCAATTTTTTCCCGTCTGGTATCCCCACCCGTCCCTTCCGCCGAAATTATTGCCTGAATTTCGGTCTGGGGCATGGTATGATTCAAACAAGCTCTGTCCGGCCCTGTCGCGCGCTGCGGTGCGGTCGGGCGGACAGACAGCTATATACCAACTGCGCCCGCCTTAGCGCGGTACGGCGGGCGGAATTTCGAACCGTGCGCGTGCTATATGAAGATAATCTATTGCGATAGATGCGGGCGTCGCATGACCGATTTGGATATATGCGAGGGCCGAGCGATCCTGTTGAATGGCAAGACGTTCTGCTTCGATTGTTCGCCCTCCGGTGCCCAGGAACGCGCCGCCGAACAGGCTTGCCGGCGCAAGGAAAGCGCCAGCGCCAGGCTTCAGAATCCCCTCGGCAGGATCGCCCGCAACACTCCCATAGGCTCTCCCGCAGTTACGGAACGACGGAAAAGCAGCCGCAGGCTCCTGCCGCAGACATCACCCGCCGGCTCTATGGGAGGTGCCGCCGGAGCGTCTACAACCGCAGGCGTTCCTCCCGCAACGATCCCCTCTCATCCAACGATAGTGGCCGCTTCCGCCGGCGGTGCACCCTCGGGCGGTCCCGCTGGCGCTCATGGCGCTTGGGAAGGTACGGATGCCGGGTGCGGTACGGCCGCCGCGCCGGAAGCCGGGGGCGCCCCGAAGCGGAGGTCGTCGGTACGGCTTGCCGCGCAGAAGATGGGAAGCGGAACATCGACCGGCCCGGCGTCCGCGCAGGCGCATGCCGCAATCCGGATTTCCGCGCGCCACAGGTCGCCTGTTGCGAGAACGATCAATATTATGGGCATCGCATGGCTGATAGCCATATCCGCCGCGGTGGCGATGGGCATTGTACTGGTCGTCGCAATAGCGATTCGAAAGACGACCCCCTCCCCGCCGAAACACAAGGCAAGGACGACTCCATCATCGCCGGCGCGGAGCCTTTCGCCGCCGCCTGCGCCCGTTCGTTAGCCGCGCCGGGATTTTCTTAATTACTGAATCACGAACCGGTTGCGCTGTCTGCGGACGATAGGGAGATTTCTTGGAAGCTAGGGGAGCTTTACACCAACGCTTCATAGTGAGCGCACCGCGCAGGAACGCCGTTTTTATCGATTTTTCACTTGGTTTGTGTGCGTGAGTGGTATTTGCTGCGGCATGGCTTTGTTGCATAAAAGACATAAGACCTTGCTAAACAAAAAGTTATGACGCAGGCTCGCGACAAATGCTTTTTCGCTCAACTCATTGCTTCGAATAGAGTTATGGCGCGAATTACGCAACAAATCCCCGCCATATGACTAAAAGGACCGCCGCAAACGCAACGGCCGGAAGGAAGAAGTCAGCTGGAAGAAGGAAGAGAAAAGAGAAAAGAGAAAAGAGAAAAGGGAGAGAACCGGCAGGGTAACCGCAAGACGCGGAGAAAGAAGCGAGCCGGCGGGAAGTAAAAGGAGAATACGAATGAGAAGGGATAAAGTAGCCGTCCTTGGCCGCCCACTCCTGTGCCTTATGCTGGAGTTCGGCGCTGCGCGGATGGGATCGGCCCCGGGCGCGACCCGGCGCTACCGGCCTGATCTCCCGACAAATGGCCAGAGCGTACGAATCCCGGGGATTCCGCGGTATACTCCGTCCCGACAGGGCCCTTTTGTGTTTCAAACGCGATCTTTAACCTTGCCGACGGCCGGTTCGATCATCCAAAATCCCATACGCCCTTCCGGTCCCTTTCCTCTCTCTCCGCTTCGCTTTCGTCCAATCCACAGCGCAACCGGCTCTCTTGGATCATCCTCGGTTTTGGCTAAAACAAAGGCTTCTTAGCTCTAAGTCGTATGGGCGGGGCGATCCCGTTCATACACTTATGCGTATGGCGTATAATGCTTGAGCAATAATTCAGTCCCATCCGCCGTATATTTCGAATCCTTAAAGATATCCTGCATCAAAACATGCAGGAAAACAGGTGTGATTCAGCCGGGATCCGTATCGGGGGAGAGACGGCGGGCGGGAATTCGCTTGCCCGTCGCCGGTGGTGGCGGAAAAGGCGGTTGACCGGACCGCCTGGCCGTAGCATATTCGCCAGCATCATGCTACCGGAGAGCTTTCCGCCCAGCGGAGTAGGCGGCGGTACGGATCGGGGTGGGTTTTCTAGCACGATACGCGCTGCGGCCGAGGCGGTACGAACGTGGTGCATGGGGCGCAGTTGGGCCGCGCGCCTTCCGCTGCTCGTTTATTTCGCTTGGATCGGAGTCCGCCAAGTTCTCGATCCGGCCTATTGGAGCCTGTTCGATTCGCTTAATTTCCCCATCCACGAAGGGGGGCACCTGCTGTTCGGATGGTTAGGGTGCGAATTCCTCGGTGTGGCTGGCGGAACGATCCTCCAGCTCGTCGCGCCGGTCGCCTCGGCCGTCATGTTCGTCCGCCAACGGGACTATTTCGCGGTAGCAGTTTGCTTCGGGTGGCTCAGCACCAACCTCTACCATATCGGCGTCTACATGGCCGACGCCAGGGATCGGGCGCTTCCCCTGGTTACGGTCGGAGAGCCTCAGGGGTCTATCCCGCACGACTGGGAATACATGCTGGGCCGCCTGGGCATCTTGGAATACGACCGGGCGATGGGCTGGTTAGTCTGCCAAACGGGCCTGCTCGCGATGCTGGTCTGTCTGGCCGGCGGCGGATGGCTGCTGTGGAACATGTACGTTTACAGGCGCTCCGGGCTGAATGCCGGGAGCGGCTTTGCCGCCAAGACATAACTGCCGCGGCGCCTGCTTCACAGGATGTAGCGCATCAGGTCTTCGTCTCTGAGAAGAGGTTCCAGCTTCTTGTTCACGAAGGCCTCGTCTATAACGATCGTCTCCCCCTTGCGTTCGGGGGCATCGAATGACACGTCTTCCAGAAGCTTCTCCATCACTGTGTGCAGCCTGCGCGCGCCGATGTTCTGGCTTGCCCGGTTTGCCCTGGCGGCCGCCCGCGCGATCGCCCTTACGGCGTCCGGCGCGAATTCCAATTTCACTCCTTCGGTTTCGATCAGCGCCACGTATTGCTTCGTGAGCGCGTTCTGCGGCACGGTCAGTATGCGCGCGAAATCCTCTTCGTTCAGGTCGTTCAACTCCACGCGGATAGGGAATCTGCCCTGCAGTTCCGGCAGCAGGTCGCTGGGCTTGTGCTGGTGGAAGGCGCCGGCCGCGACGAAGAGGATATGGTCGGTCTTGACCACGCCGTACCGCGTCGAGACCGATGTTCCTTCGACGATGGGCAGCATATCGCGCTGCACGCCCTCGCGCGATACGTCCGGACCGTGCTCGCGCCCCGACGATACGATCTTATCTATTTCGTCTATGAATATGATTCCGAGGTTCTGGGCGGCGTCGAGCGCCTCGCGTACGATGGCGTCCTGGTCTATCAGCTTGTCCTGTTCTTCCGCCAGTACCATCCTTCTCGCCTCGGCCACCGTCACCCTGCGCCTCTTGGTGCGCTTCGGCATCATCCGGCCGAGGGCTTCCTGCATTTCAAGCCCCAGCTCCTCGCCGCCTACCGACCCGAACAGGCCCGCTATGCCTTCCGGCTGCACCGCCACTTCCATCTCGATCTCGTGCGATTCAAGCTCTCCGCGCCTGAGCCTCCTGCGGAGTTTGTCGCGCGCCGAGGAATGCGGCGCCCCGTCGCCGGCTTCTTTGAACGCGCTGGGTCTTGGCAGCAGCAGGTCCAGCAACCGCTCTTCCACGGCCTCCGACGCCTTCGCCTCGACTTCCGCCCGCGCGCGCGTCTGGGCCTGCGATATGGCTACCTTGACCAAGTCGCGCACCATGGATTCCACGTCGCGCCCGTGATAGCCGACCTCTGTATATCTGGACGCCTCGACCTTCAGGAACGGCGCTCCCGACAGCGTGGCCAGCCTGCGCGCGATCTCCGTCTTGCCGACGCCCGTAGGCCCTATCATCATAATGTTCTTTGGCGCCACCTCATCGCGCAGCAAAGGATCGAGCCGTCGGCGCCGCCAGCGGTTCCTAAGGGCTATGGCGACGGCCTTCTTGGCGGCGTCCTGTCCAACCACGTGCTTGTCCAGCTCAGCGACGATCTCGCGCGGCGTCAGCTCCTCCGCGCGTTTGCGCACCAAGACGCCGCGATATTCTTCCTGTTCGCCGACATCCTTCCCAGGCATTGCGTATCCTCGAAAACCGGCGGCGGCTTTTCGGGTGTGCCGTCCGCAGTCGGCGCCCCGGACGGATAGCCGTGCCGGGATGCACCTGCGGGACGCCCGTCCTAAAAATTCGCCTCTAGCGCGCCGCGCTCACTGCCCAGAGATCCGCCTCCCTTGCGCCGATCGTACGTCCGGCGCCGCACGCGAACCATATTGTGCCCGCAAGGCCGTCGGCGGAAAGCGAAGATTTCCCGGATCGGCCCCGCGAGATCCCCGAATCTCAAAAATCGCTTGACGCAACGGCATGAAAAAGTTAATAGTAACATTTACGCTGCAACTGAATAAGGTGTCTGAAAAAATTATGGTCGCTTCGTGGCGGGCACGGAGGACCGGGGAAGGTTTAATAAGATTTAAGGGGGAGGGGAAAATGGCCAAGAAACCGAATCCGAAGTTCATGGCGCCGCTTCAACCGGATGATGTGCTTGCTGAAATAGTTGGAAGCAAGCCATTGCCTCGCACGCAGGTCACCAAAAAGGTATGGGCGTATATCAAGAAGAACGGCCTTCAGGACAGCAAAAACAAACGCATGATCAACGCGGACGAGAAACTCGGGAAGGTTTTCGGTGGCAAGAAGCAGGTGAGCATGTTCGAGATGACCAAGTTGGTCAACAAGCACCTGAAGGCTTGAACCGGCTTCGTGGCTAGGACCTGTCTTGGACGACAAAGCCGAAGAAACCCGGAGCCTGGCAGGTTTCCGGGTTTTTCTTTTGTCGCCCATGGCCGCAATGCGGTGCCCTATGCCGGCGGCCGAGCGCCCGACCCTGAGGAAGGATGGGCTGCGATGCATGTCCGGATTCCCGACTATGCCGGCTGTTCTGCGCGCTATCGTACCGGAGGTTATTCGCGGAAATGCGAGCCATTCGCTGGAGGGGCGGTGTTCGGCGCTTCTTCGCCTGCATTGACGCGCGCAGGGATCTCCATTTTCGATATGTCCTGCGCGCGCCTTAGTGCAGGCACTTTTTCTACCGCCCTCGCCCTTCTCCTGGCATATCATTTTGTCTTTATTCCCGGCTCCGCCGCCGCAGCCACGCCCGGAGCTGTTAACATCGAGCGGTACGTTTCGGAGATAGACGGCAGCGAGCAGCCCTACAGCGTTTATGTTCCCGATCCTTACGATCCATCGCGACCCCACCCGGCGGTTTTTCATCTGCACGGCTACGGGGGACGGTTGTTCAGTTCGATATCGACGTTTCAGAAACAATGGGCCGACGCCCGCGGATGGCTGATCGTTGGGCCAGACGGCCGCGGCAGCCAGAACTACGACCACATAGGCGAGGACGATTTCCTCCGCGTGCTGGAGGATCTGCGTAAGAAATACAACGTCGACGCGGATCGCCTGTATTTGGTCGGAGTCTCGATGGGCGGCCACGGTTGTTACAGGATTGCATTCCGCTACCCGGACCTGTTCGCCGCATCGGCTCCCGTGGCCGGATGGACCGATTACCGAGAATTCTATCCGCATTGGTATGAGCAGGCATACCAGCCGAAGCTGCCCGACTATGTGGATCCCACGCGGCTACCGCTCCTTATAGAAGCTTCGTCCCTATATCAGGCCGAGAACTCGAGATACGTACGACTGAGAATAGCCTACGGTTTACAGGATACCGTAAATCCTCCGATAAACGCCATAAGGGTCATCGAGGCGCTCAAGACGCTGGGCTATACCAATTATGTTGAGGTTGCCAAGCCCGGAGGCCACGGAGCAGGATACGACTTGGAGGAAATTTATCCGTTTTTCGATGGGAAGGCGCGTATCAAAAACCCGAAGGATGTCGCGTATGCGACGAACCGTCTCCGCCACGCCGGCGCCTACTGGATTCGCATAAAAGACCTTACGGCGCGAGAGGCGTTCGCGCGGGTGTCTGGATCCATCGGGCCGGGCAACGAAATATCGATATCCGCCTCGAACGTCCGGGGGTTTTCCATCAGCCTGAACGACTCGCTCGTGGATATGGCCTCGCCCGTCCGCATCCTTGTTAACGGTACGGCCGCCTACGAAGGTCCAGCGTCGCCGGAGATATCGCTTTACGCAGTCTACGACGCCATGTTCAGGCTGGTCGGCTATACGGCCCTTCCCCCGCCTCCCGTCGCACCGCACAAAAACGGGATTATGGAAGGCCCGATAAACGAGGCGCTCCTTTCGAGGTTTCTGGTGGTTTACGGCGCGTCCGGATCTCCCGAGGAAACCTCCGCCAACCTTCGCGACGCGCGGCTGTTCGCGGCCCAGTGGAATGGGTGGACTATATTGCGGTGGGGCATGGAATACGTACCGCCGGATCGCGTTGACGACTGGTTCGTGCCTCCCTACCCGTTCGCCGTAGGCGCCTATATGAACGATTCCGTCATAGTCGCGCCCATATCCGACATCGAAGCGGCTGCGATGGACACTTCCGGCTACAACCTGATTCTGTTTGGGAACGAGACGAACAATTCGTTGATCGCCTCGCTTGCTTCCTCGGTCGGACCGATAAGACTCGCCGGAGGCGGGATCGAGGTCGGTGGAAGAAGCTATCTCGGCCCAAACATAGGATATGCATTCATATACCCGCGGCCAGATGCTCCTTCGCGAAGCATGGTCGTATTCAACGGGTACTTCGGAAGTCTTCCCGAAATAATATCTTGGGGTGCGTTCAACGCCGGCAAGGATTGGGAACAGTTTCCGTTCCAGCTGCCCGATTACGTCATTTACGACAGGACGCTGCCCAGGACGGGAGTGGTGGTTCCGACGTCGGAATTCGATTATCTGCCCGAGTGTTACATAGAGGCCGGATTTTTCGACGCCGACTGGGGACTCGATACTACTCCGCCACGCACATCGTTTTCATTCGACGGCGTTCCTGACTCGGAGCCGGGCGTCTACCTGTACGGCGGCCGGATCAGGCTGGAGGCGAACGACAACCCAGGCGGCACCGGGGTGTCGTATGTCGAGTACCGGCTGGACGGAGGGCCGTGGCGGGCATATTCCGGCCCGGTCTGGCTGTACGAGGCGGGAGACCACACGATCGAGTACAGGGCGGCGGACGTCGGGTCGAGCTTCCTGTACGGACCGTCGCCCGAAACGGGGCGGCGAATAGCGTTGTCGTCGTTGAACAATGTCGAGACTGTCAGGAGCGCCTCCATAAAGATACGCTACGGGTCCGGACCGGGCGGGCACGGGTTTTACGCAACAAAGTCCTCCTTCAAGATATCGTGGGCGGCCAGCGAAGGAGGCGTTGCTGCGGACCGCTGGAGGATCCGCGGCAGGATCCCTAAAGAAATATTGTTCCCTTATGCCGGATCCTCATCTCCGCTCGCCTCGTTCCGCCCCCCTTCGTTCGGGGACCTCCCTGCGGCGTTTGTCGCCGCTGCGGCCGGCGGGCAGGCCTCATCGGGACCTTCTTCCCTCGCATTGGATCTTGGAACGCGCCGGATCGGCCCGATCCATCTGGACTCGAAGGGCCGCGGCGCCTCCGGGGCGCTCGAAGGAACGGTATCCGTAAGGGTCGGCCTCCGGTCCGGCAGCCTCTCGGTTAAATTGGAGGACGCCGACATCAGGGACGCCGTGGGACTTTCCGCCGCATCTCCGTCTTCCGTCGTGCCGATATACATGCGCGCGGAATTCGACTCCGGCTTGGCGGTCTCTGGCGATCTCGCCCACGCCTACGCAAGAGGCGGCGGCGTCGGACGCGGGAGACTGCTGCCGGGCGGCGCGGCGTATTCATCCCCGGTCATCCTTGTGACCGGTTGCGAGGCCGATGGAGACGCAGCGGGGCTTTACGAGTTCCGGATGGTTGGGCTCTGGTTCCCCGGAGGCGGCGCGGCGTGGCGCCCGGCGGACGGACTCGAGGTGTCGGTGTCTGCGGGCGCCTCGTTCGAGGAAAACATACAGGCGTCGGCGTTTCGCGAGACGCGCGGACTGGCCGGCGGCCTGCTGGCATATCGCGCGGAATTTGCGGGCATCTACGGGAACCGGCCCCGCGTGCGCGAACTGCTCCTGACGCCTGCGGGGGGGCGGTTCAGACTGAGGTTGTCCGACATCCCGGGCGATGCGCTAGGTCTCCCGCCGGCCGGAGGCGATCTGATCGCCCCAGTGCCTATTTCCGTGGCGATCCCGTGCGACGACGGCGAGCTGCGCGTTTTCTCAGTACGTGCCGACATCCGCCGCAAAGGTGCTTTTTCCACGCGATGGCGGCGTTGAACGGGGACCCTACAGGTTCGAACTTCAAGGCATATCCGTAGGACGATTCCCCGCCCGGCCGGTTGTGGGCGGCCGTCGCCTTGAGTCTCGACCGGGCACGTTTCTTCGGCGTACCGCCGCGCCGCACCGACATGATTCCATCCGGCAAGTGGAAATAGCGCGGCATGGATGGGATAATGGTGTTCGGCTGAACTGTACGGTCGCGGGGAGATGCTGGCCTTCGCCCGATGGGATATCGGTCCAGACTTCGCCGGCCGTACGGGCACTATCCATGGCGGAGACATATTGGGAAATGTTGAAAGCAAAGCGAACCTTTGCTCCACAAGATTCGACGGCGCGACGGTGGGCTTTCTGCTTTTCCGCTGCCGCGATCCTGCATTTCGCGCTCGCATTCGCACCGGCGCCGCTTTCTCTCTCCGGCGCCAGGTCATCGCCGCAATCCATCGAGCTTGCATGTGAACCGGCGGCCGCCGCCAGGGATCGAAACCCTCCGTTAGACGATGCCGCCGAAGCCTCGCAGCCTACGGAGACCGCCGAAACGCCGACCGAGCCGCCCAAAACCGACAGGGAGGAGGAGCATCGCAGCGAAATTCGGCCTCCAGCTCCTCTTATTATGCCTGAGCCGGACGCTCTGAGGCTCGCATACCAAGGCCCCAGACCTGATGAGCACTACGATAAGGCGAAATTCCTTTCCGATTCCGACGCGAAGGCCAGGGATCGCGCTCCGGATAACCTTCCTCAGGGGGAAACGTTCGCGGAGGGAGACGATCCAAGAGTCCTATTTCTCGACAGGCGCGTAGATGCTGACGAAGGGAAAGGCGGGTCTGGGATGGCGGCGTCTGGGCCTTCCGATGCGGCGGCCATGACCCGGTCGGACGAAGGGAGAGATGGCCATGCGGAAAGCCCCGGCGCCGAGAAATCAGGCGACGTCAAGGCAGGCGCCGAAGCGCAACTTGCGGCCGCGGAAAACGGCGCGCCGGGCGGAGGGATGGGAAGCCGCGCGCCCAGTCCGCCGTCGGCCGCCGACGGCGGCGACGAGGAACCGATCGTCGCGCTTGAGGATCTGCGCCGCAGGCTCGACGCGATCCCGCTGCGGCATCCCGCGGGCGCCGCTGATGCGTTCGGCGACCGGATTGCAAGGAGGAATCGAACTTTGGCGGACGCCCTTGAAGAAAAAGGCGAAGGGGATGCGGCGGGCGGTCGCGAGGCTGGAGTTGTTAGAGGGGAAGGGAAAAAGGAAGGGGGGAAAGGAAAGGATGAGCCCGGTCGAGAGGAACTCGGCGGCCCAGGCGAAACCCGGACCGGCGACGATTCGGTCAGCGACGTCATAACGCGCCAGGTTTCGACGTCAAGCGGCGCGCGCGGGGACCCCGCTTTTGCGACTTTGGCGGATCCGGCTGCCGGATATCTCAGGGGGCTGATAGCCCGCATAGACAGGAACTGGAAAGGTCTGATCATGACCGAGAGGCTGCGCATCCGCTCGGGGCAAGTCTCATTCCGCTACAGGATCGGCGCGGACGGCTCGCTGCTGGAAATCGCCGAAACCGGCCGCATCGCGGGGGTGTCTGACGAAGCGGCCGCACTATGCCGCAAGGCTATAGAAACGTCCTTTCCATACGAGAAATTTCCGCCCGATCTGCGGTCGCCGGGCCTAACGGTGGTCTTGACGTTCCTGTACGAATAGGCTCAGTCGAGCCAGTCCTTTTCTTTAAGCTTCCTGGGCAGGTAATCGGTGGTCAGGAAGCGGAAGTTTTTGTGGGCGAGGGCATCGAGTTCGTACTTAAGACCGGATTGGAGCATCCGCTTTATCTCGTCCTGCCACTCCTTCTTCTGGAACCATTCGTACCCGGCCACCTCCTTCGCCCTGCGGATGTCGGATTCCTCAAGTTTGATCCCGACGTTCCTGGGCAGGCCGTATTTCTCGGGGTCCGCGCTGGAAAGTCCTATGAACTTAGCATCCGGTATCGCCAGCCTCTGCGATTCAAACGCTAGACTTATGGATCCCTGTTTTATGACGGAGTAGATGTAGTATCCCCACGGATCGTTGTCCATCAGAACGTAGATGGGCAGTTTCCACTCGTCGTGTAGCCTTCTGGCCAGTCGCCTTACGCCGCGAGGGGCCTGGCCGTTGCCGGTAAGCAGTATGCAGTTATGGCGCTTCCAGAACTTGTCTTCCGACAGACGGCTGAACTGGGTGTCCTTCTCTACAAGAAGGACGAAATCCGCCGAGCATCGCTTTATATCCAAGTGCCCAGGCTCGACGATAGACGGGACCGTCTTGCCTCCGATGCCCTGCCTTGTGCAATCCACGATGTCGCCCGCGTCAACCAGGGTGATCGGTCCGATTATTGTTCCCCAGGATTTGGCGCGCACCCTGAGCTCCTCGCGCAGAAGCGACAGCGTCACCTCCAGGTCCTCTATGATCGGATCCGACTCGCTCTGGTCATCGAAAGTGTTCTCGCTGGACCCTTTTATCGTGTGCTTGGTGCGGTAATAGATCTCGCGCAGGCTGGTAGTGACCTCCTCGCGCTGAAGGGACATCAGGGCGTCGGCGACCAAGATGGTCTGCATGAATTTCTTGGCGGTTCCCAGGTCGAAGAACCGCCTTTCAGTGGTGTTCTTGCCGAGCTCTATTATCCGTTTCTTTTTGTTGAACGACACGTTGGAGAGCGTCCGCACCGGGATGTCGAATGACGGAACCTCTCCGTTCTTGGCGGCGGCCACAACCGAGTCAGCCAGCCCTTCCAAAAGTTTCTGAACTTCGGCGCTGGTCTTGCGCCCGGGTCTCATCTGCCTTATCGCCACCATGCGTTCGATCCCTTTGGCCCTTGCCTGCGGCCTCTGTCTATTCCCTGCTTCCAACGTCCTCTTGCTCCGCGACGAAGCCATCAACTCCAAACCGTCCATCCGCCGCCATTATCGCCCCAATCTGGGTGCTCGCGTTTCCGGTCCTTTCGGCGCACTCCCGGCAGCCTTCCCCGCACGATCCGCGCTTTCTAAGAGATCTGGCTGTACGGCTGTTTGCATCCCTCCCGTCCGCTTCCTTTCTGCGCATCCGCACCGTCCCGTCGAGTCCAGTCGGCGCGGCGGCCGATCGGCGGCATTCCCGTTATCCCCAGTCCCGTCTTTCGTCGTGCGAGCCGCGGCGGCGGTCTTGGCTTCCTTCGCGATCCTGTCGCACGCTCGGTCTCGCGACTCCCCGCCGGACCGTTCCGCGCCGTCCACGCCGGAAGCTCCAGGCGCGGATGTGCCGGCCGCTTGAATAACGGCGCCTCCCGCAACCGATGCGCTATCGGCTGTTACCGGTCCCGCCGTCAGCATGGCAGGCACATCGCCCTTTAGCCCCTCGGCGGTCCGCTCCACGCTGTGTTCCAGCCGTTCCTCCTCTTCCGCATCAGATCTCCGCTTCTCGTTCAGTATCCTGTCGGTTTCCTCGCCACCCGTGACATTCTCGGCGATCTTCATTAGAGCTTTCTTGAGGCGCTCGGAATCAAGCTTTCCGCCCTTTATTCTCCTGCATCCCTCGGCCACCTCTTCTATGTACCGATGGAAGATGCTCCTGCGCTCTATCTCCGACTTGGCGCGCTGCCGCTTTCTCATCCATATGCCGAGCCTTCTGCCGCATTCGCGGAGCGCCAGTTTAACTTCGTCAACTATTTCGTCGTACTCCGCAACCGCCTCCTTCGCCTCGCTGGTGAACGGCACCCATACCGAGGCCATATGGATGAAGATCGTCATCGGCCCCTGGGGCAGCGCGCCCCTGCTTTGCGTAACCCCGTACTGCCGCCAGTTCATCTTTAGGACGGTCTTGTACATGGCGCAGGCCGACTGCTGGTATATCAGCGGCACGCGGTTTGCGAATCTTATCACGCGGGCAAGCTCGACCTCATCGTCGTCATCGCCTTCACCCTCGGCCTTCGCCTCCTCGGCAGGTTCCTTAAGCAGCTTCCCCTGCAGGGGGCCCCCATCCCCGCCGCCCGCGCCGGCGATCCCTTTCCCGTAGGCTATGCCCACCTCGATGGCGAAAGGGTTCCCGCGATAAACTTTCGGCGGCCGCGAGACAGCCGTGTAGAAATCCGCCTCGATCGTCTTTACCAGCCCGGCCAGTATCGCCTTCTCGCCTATGGGTGAGAGGCAGTCGGTGGGCGGCGAGATGACCTTCGCGTTTTGGAGCGCCTTGTAGAGCGCCTCGGCATCCTGGCCTACAAGATCCCTGGGCCGCATACGAGGACTCAATCCGGCAGCCGCACATGTCTCGTCCGCAAGACGCGGCGACACCCGGCAGAAGTCGCTGCTGAGGAAGCCGGACAGCCAATGGCTCTTGGTGTCCTGGGCCATCTTGAGCAGCGTCCCTAATTCTATGCCCTTCGGGTGCGGTTTGATCTCCTTCGGCGGGTCCGGCAGCTTGTCATCGCCGCGAGGGAAAACGCGTCTCTCCCCATCCGGGGCGATGTACGTTATGGCGGCGTGGGGGTTGGCTATCGCCGTCAATTCCAGGTACTCTTCCACGGATCCGCGCCCCTTCTGAAATTTGCCGATCAATTCGATGGAAACGCAAGTTCCGTGTTCCAAAGACCAGGTCGCCTTTCGGTGGTCGAACGCTATTTCGATCGGTTCGCCATGTCCCTTGCGGTAATGCCTGGTCTCATGTTCGACCGGCTCGTTCCGCTTGGTGTCTATGCTAAGCTCGATAACATGCACCGTCGGATCGCCGGCTATCTTGGTCACCACGCATGTGGGCCTGCCAGTTGTAAGCTGTCCGTACATACCGGCCGCCGAGATGCCTATTCCCTGTTGGCCGCGGCTCATCCTCAATCTATGGAATTTCGACCCGTACAGGAGCTTAGCGAACACCTTGCCTATGTTTTTCTTCGGTATGCCTGGTCCATTATCGGTAACGGTTACGATGAAGCGGTCCGCCTGCGAAGGCGGGGGGGGAGCGCCGCCGTTGCCGGCGGCCACGTCTATCCTGACCTCGATTTCCGGGAGTATCCCGGCCTCCTCGCAGGCGTCGAGCGAGTTGTCAACAGCCTCTTTGACCGCCGTGAGAAGCGCCTTGCGCGGGCTGTCGAAACCAAGCAGATGCCTGTTCTTTTGGAAGAACTCGGCAACCGATATGTCCCGCTGGCGGGCTGCCATCTCGTGCGCCGTACGGCCGTCGAAACGCCTTATGCGTCCCGCCTCAGGCGGGGCCCCGCGCTTCCCGCCGCGTCCGGACGCGTTTTCCGCGCTTGCCTCCGACGGCAGCGATGCCGAGGCGGCGGCTCCGCCCGCTGTCTTTTCGCGAAGGTCCCTCATTTGCCCGCGATCCCTCCGATTCCCGTGCTCCGCAAGGGTCAAATATCTCCTCCCGGGGCTTGGGCCCCTAATGTATTATCGGTCAAACAAGACCGGAACTTTCGCAAAACACAAAGCCCCGGGTCATAGTATCCCCGGGGCCCCCACATCAATGGTCAATTATATAATCCCGCCACGCCGCGCCGTCAACGCCTTCAAATGCTCATCGGGACGATTAATTTGAGTGTATGGCCGCAAATGTGCATATGTCATGGACAAGCGGAGTAAGGCCGGGTGGCATCGCCCGACGGTTCGGCAGCGAAGCCAAACCGCCACGCCCTTCCGCTCCTCTTTTTACCTACCGCTCCATCTTTTCCTCAGGGAAAGTCCCCTTGCAAACCCTTTCGAAAAGAGCCAGGGCTTTGTTGTGTAATTCGCGCCATAACTCTATTCGAAGCAATGAGTTGAGCGAAAAAGCATTTGTCGCGAGCCTGCGTTATAACTTTTTATTTGGCAAGGCCTTATGTCTTTTATGCAACAAAGCCCGTCTGAGACACAAAAGGGCCCTGTCGGGACGGAGT
>CALKMO010000138.1 GCA_937991785.1 uncultured bacterium
GAGGAATCCCCGGCCCTGCTCGCCAAAGGCGACATCTTCGTGTTCCTCTCCCGGCCATGGATGGCAGAGGCTGTTGCGGGCTCCCTAAGCGCGCGCGCGCCGCGGTTGGTGGATTCTGACGACTTCAGGGCATGGCGATCCACGCTGCCTCCCGGAACGGTGGCCGCTGCTTACCTCGCCCCAAAGGTCTTCGCCGCCCAGATCCATGAATCGCTGCGCGAGGAATTCGGACTGGGCCCCAAGGGGCAGATATTTCCGCCGGCGGGCGACATCCAAAAACACCTCTCCGGAAGGGGGAGCGCCTTCATCGCGAGATCCGGGAACGTCTTCGAAGCGAGGGCCGAATCGCCTCTTCCGTTCGAAATCGCCTCCTGGATCGTGTTCTACCTGATGTTCGAGGCATGGTGATCGCCCGCCTTCGCGCCGCGCCGCTTGTTCCGTTCGACGCTCCGATGTGGCGAAAGTCGGAAACTGTGAGTTCTTATCTACAAAATCCACATGTAATGGGGTCGCGGACAAAAGACGAGCTTTCAGGATGATCCAAGCTGGAGACATCCGCTTCTTGTATTTTTGAGCGCCGAGGCTAAGCGCTTCTGGCAGAGACGCTGCTGCAATGTGGCCGTAGAGCCGGCATCGGCCGCTAACGCGGGACGACCGGTTTCGATCCAACCGGCACAAAGGCTGCGGCGGATTTTTTCCGCCGGCAATCTGGGCACAGACCTACGTATTCCTTTGCGGCCGGCGTCTTTTCCTCAAGCTGCTTCATATGCGGCTCTCCGGACATGGGTGCGCCGCAAGCGGAACAGCGGCGGATCGCCATTCGGGACTTGAAGGGAGAAACCTCGATTTCCGTCTCATGTATCCGCAGCTTTATGGTGCCTACGGGGCAAACTGCGGCGCACGCTCCGCACCCGATGCAGTCTTTCGAAGGCATCCGGAACGGGGCCGCCACGGAGCGATTTACGCCGCGGCCGGCGAAGCCTATGGCCGATCTCCCGATCCGCTCGGCGCAAACCCTTACGCACAACCCGCACAGGACGCAGTTGCGCTGGGCCTCCGTGACCTTAGGATACGGCGTCCCTTCGACGTTCATCTTCCGTGCAAGTTCCCGCAGCTCCGGGCTTTCCGGGCATCTTGCCAGCAGCAATTCCATCACGCCACGCCTGGCGCTGACCGCCGCCTCCGAATTGATGCGCACCTTGATGTCGCGCCTTATCGGATAGCAACAGCTCGTCACCATCTGGCTCCAGCCGCCTCGATCCAGTTCCACCAGGCACAGACGGCATGATGCCTGCTCGCTTAACGCCGGATGGTGGCACAGGGTCGGTATCCAAAAGCCGTTCCTGCGCGCCGCTTCAAGAATCGTCTCGCCGGTCTCGGCGTGGAAATCCTTACCGTCTATGTTGATCGTTGGCATGGCCGGCTCCTAAACCTTGAGCACCGCCCCGAATGGGCATTTGTCGTAACAGGTTCCGCAAAGGGTGCATTTCGTCCGATCTATTTCGTGAGGCTTTTTCTTCTCCCCAAATATGCACTGAACGGGGCAATTCTTTTTGCATATCCCGCACGCCTTGCAGAGCTTCGGGTCTATCGCGTATTTGAACAGCCCTTTGCAAACTTTCGCCGGGCATTTCCTTTCGACGATATGGGCGTCATATTCTTCGCGGAAGTATCTTATTGTGGACATCACCGGGTTCGGAGCAGACTTGCCCAATCCGCACAGCGAGGCGTCGCCGATCAGCCGGCAGAGCGCCTCGAGCCGCTCCACGTCTCCCTTCTCGCCCTTTCCGGCACATATCCGCTCAAGGATATGGACCATCTGGGCCACGCCCTCCCGGCAGGCCGTGCACTTTCCGCACGATTCGTCGCGAAGGAAATTCAGGAAGTATTTCGCGACGTTTACCATGCACGTGTCTTCGTCCATTACGATCATGCCGCCGGAGCCCATCATGGAACCCAGCTTAGTCAGCTCGTCGAAATCCACCGGCGTGTCGAGGTATTTCGCGGGGATGCATCCGCCCGATGGGCCGCCGGTCTGCACGGCCTTGAACGCCCTGCCGCCCTTTATGCCGCCGCCGATCTCGAAGACGATCTTGCGGAGCGTCATGCCCATGGGCACCTCCACCAGCCCCGTGTTCCTGACCTTGCCAACAAGGCTGAAGACCTTGGTGCCCTTGCTGCCCTCCGTCCCGATAGATGCGAACCAGTCGGCTCCGCGATTTATTATCGCCGGCACCGTGGCGTAAGTCTCCACGTTGTTCAGGTTCGTCGGTTTGTCCCAAAGCCCGTGCTCGACCGTGTGAACGTACTTGGCCCTGGGTTCTCCTGCGCGGCCTTCGAGCGAGGCCATCAGCGCCGTGGACTCGCCGCAAACGAACGCCCCGCCGCCACGGTTGATCTGGATGTCGAACTTGAAGCCGGTCCCGAGGATGTCGTCGCCCAGCAGGCCCAGTTCGCGGCACTGTCGGATCGCCAGCGAAAGATGCTCGACCGCCATCGGATACTCATTGCGCACGTAAATGTAGCCCTGTTCGGAACCCACCGCATAGGCGCAGATCGTCATCCCCTCGATGACCGCGTGTGGATTGCCTTCCATTATGGACCTGTCCATGAACGCGCCAGGGTCGCCCTCGTCCCCGTTTCCTATCACGTACTTGGGGCTTCCTTTGGCCTCCCGGCAGGACCTCCACTTCCTGCCCGTGGGGAACCCGCCGCCGCCCCGACCGCGCAACCCGGACTTTTCAACCTCGGCTACAACCTGCTCGGGCGTCATCCCATCCAGGACCTTCGCCAACGCCGAGTAGCCGCCTGCCGCTATGTAGCTGTCTATGCTGGTGGGATCCACGATACCGTTGAACGCCAGAGCTATGCGGCGCTGGGTTGCGTAGAACGGTATCTCGGCCGCCGTTTTCTTGGCCTCTCCTGCCGCAGCCGAGCCGTTTCCTGCTTCGGCGTCGGTCTTCCCCTTGCCACCGCCCTTTTTCCCTTTCCCCCTGCCCCCATCCTCGTCCGCCTCTTCCCTGTAAAGGAGCCGCTCCACTACGCGGCCGAGCATCACGGTTTCGCGGAATATGTCGGCGACGTCTCCTTCCTCGACTCGCTGGTAAAATATCTCGCCCGGCGATACGACGACGATGGGGCCGCGTTCGCAGAAGCCGTGGCAGCCGGTACACATGGCCTCCGCCTTCACCTCGACCCCGTGCTCCTCGCAGGCCTTCTTCAGCAATTCTAATATCTTGCGGCTGCCCTTGGCCGCGCATCCTGTCCCTATGCAAACGCGGATCGTCCGGACCTTCGGGTCGCGCGCTTTCAGCAATCGCTCCCGATAGGTTCTCAGGTCCGAAACAGATGCGATTTTTGAGGAGGCCACAATCATCAAACGGTCCTCCGAAGCCGCCAAGGCCAGGGGGATCTCCCCCCTATTGAAAATATCCGCCCGCGCTTCGTCCTGCGGCAAAGCCGATTCGCGGCAGCGCTTGGCCGGGCGGCGTCCAAGCGGTTCGCGGCGCAAGCCGCCCCGACTGCAATCCGCTCATGGCCGGCGGGGAAACCCAGAGCTTGCCGCCGTGCGTCCAGCAACCATGACCGCGCCCGGCAACCCTCCCGCCAGCGCCATGCCTACGCGCGGGACGGCATCATCCGGCAGCCTTGTTGTCGGCCGGCGTGCCGGCCGCTATGTCCCGCAAGGTCTTTAGCGCCGTCTCTACCGTCATTCCGCCGTAGTATTTGTCGTCCACTACCATCACCGGCGCCAGAGCACACGCGCCGACGCAGTTGACCGGCGAAAACGTGAACATATGGTCCGGTGACGTCCCGCCGGGTTGCACCTCGAATTCCTTCCTGATGGCATCGGCGATCGCGCCTGCGCCTTTCAGATAACAGACGGTGCCGACGCACAGCGTTATGTTATGCCTGCCGCGCGGAGCGAGACTGAAGGACGCATAGAAAGTCGCTACATGGTAGACCTGGCTGAGGGGAACGCCAAGCCGTTCCGCGAGGTCCACAAGATCTTCGCGCGGCAAGTATCCGCGTTCCTTCTGCAGGTCCTGCATCATTGGGATCAACATCCCCTTCTGGCGGCCGTAGCGGTCGAGTATCTCGCCCACTATATCTTTCCCGCCGCCGGTTACCGCGCCGGATCCGCTCACGGGCTCACCCTCCCTTCCGATACGCCTTAAGGAACGAATCGCAATAGATATGCTTGTTGAGGAGCAGTTCGGCCGCGATCATAGCGTCCATCAAGGCGTCGTCCAACGGGTCCATTATCGCCGCGTCGAGCCCTTGGGCCAGCGCCATCACAAGGTAAGTCCGGTTGAGCAGGGGACGCTCCTGCGTGCCCTGCGATACGTTGGACAGTCCCAGCACGGTCTTCGGAGGCGGGTCAGCAAGCACTTTGCACTGACGTATCGCCTCCAGCACTATCCCGGCCGTCTGCTGCGTCACGTTGCACGGCAGGATCAGCGGGTCTATGTATATCTCGTCGCTCGGGACGCCTTTTTCCATTGCGGCCGCCACTATCCGCAGCGCGATCTCGTTGCGCCCGTCGGCGTCACGCGGGATGCCTTTCTCGTCCATCGTCAGCCCTATCACGGACGCCTTATACTTGGCCGCCAGGTCCATGGCGGCCTCGAGCTTGTCTTGCTGGCCGGTCGTGGAGTTCAGCATCGGCTTGCGCTTGCATCGCTTCAGCCCGGCCTCCATGACCTCCAGATTCGGCGTGTCTATGGCCAACGGGAGGTCCGTCACGGATTGGATCGTGTCAACAAGCCATTCCATCGTCCCTTTCGGATCGGCAGAGGCCGGTCCGACGTTGACATCCAGCATGCCCGCGCCGGCCTTGGCCTGAGCCTCAGCCAGACGCTTGATGGCGTCGGCATCCTTCGCCTTGATCGCTTTTCGGACATTTTTGTACATTCCGTTGATCAATTCGCCTATGACGAGCATATCCGCCGTCCTCCTCCAGATTTTCCCCGTGTATCGGCTTCGACGCGCCGGAGGATTTTTTCGACCTCCGCCCCCTCCCCTCGACCGCCTCTTCTTTTAATTCCCTCTTGCCAAGCCCCTCATGGCCGTATGCCCGCAATGCCACGCCTAGTCGGATGCCGGAGTTCGGCAAGGAACGTCCCGCTCGCGGGTGCCTATTTCCCCGACAGCTCATCCATCACGCCGCGGACCTTTTCAACCGCTTCAGGATGCCTCATTACCAATATGTCGGCGCCGGCGATCAGGAGGACTGTCGCCGTCATTGCTTCCCACAATATCCCGCGCTCCCGAGCGGGTCCCCACGCCGGAACCTCCGACTGGTCCACCTTCGCTTCCTTGGCCCTCCATGTCTCTTTCCCTACGAAGCATATTACGGGCATGGCCATCATCTTGTCGCCGCCAAGCGCAGCGAGACGGCCGCGCTCCATTATCGAGTAGGCGTACTCGATGCCGTAGCCTACGGCTCCCACTGTCGGATCCATCACGATGCGCCCGGGCGGCAACCCCATCTCCGACACCAGTATGTTGACCTGCTTGGCGATATTTATGTCTATAGGCGATTCGCCTATTATGGAATGTCCGTCGGCCAGACAGGATGCCGCCAACGTCTTATAGTTGTCCTGGGTGGCGCTGCCTAGAAGGCACTTTTCTCCCTTGGCCGCCTGGCTGCACGCCGGCATCACGTCGTTATCTTTATCCTTTTGGCCGGGTCCAACTATTATCAGAGGAACCGTCGTGGCCGACAGCACTTCCTTGACGGTCTTTACGCAGTCGTCCGCGGAGTTGTTTCCGTAATCGGAATGCGCCCCAAGAAGCCGCAAGCAGATAGCCTGGGCGCCGTACTTTTTCTCGCACTCCTCGGCCCAAGCCGGCGGGTCTTTAAGCTTGGCGCCGAAGACCCGTTCTATTTCTGGAGGCCAATCGGTCTGAGCCCTATCGCATATCTCCATGGCGATTATCGGGGGATGCGGCATCTCGCCTTCCTTCAGGTGAAACGGCAGGCATGTTTCGCCTCCGACCGTCACGGCGGATTTCCTCGTCCCGCCTTCGGACTTCGTCGCTCCTATAGTAACGGTCGCGATCGCGCCGGCCGCCTTATCCTTCAACACTTCGATCGCCATGTCTCCATGCCTCCTTTTTCTTCCCCAGCGCCGCCATGCCTGCTCTGGCCGCGGTCCGTCCGCCCAGCTCCGCATCGCCTTTATCGTCTGCCTTCCGGCTTGCTTGGGCGCATTTTCTTACGGCCGTTCTTCTCCTCCCATCTATTTCCCAAGGCGAGCGCATGCGGTTGCTTTAGCTGCCGCCGACATGCCTTTCGGCTCCTTCGACCAGCCGCAGGCGCGCCACCATCTCCTCTACTTCTCTTGCCGCCGGATTCTTTTCCGGCAGATCGAAGACGGACTTGTCCGGCGGGAGTCGGGCTAGATCTTCGTCGGCTGGAATGGCGCCGAGCAACGGCACGCCTACGCCTTCTACGCGCCGCCGGAGATCCTCCCCCATACCGTCCGCGCCCAGACGGTTGACCGCCAGCCCGCGCCGCCTGATTTCGAGCTTCAGGCTGGATGCGAGTTCCGAGACCCGGCGGGCGGCCGTAAGAGCCACGGGCGAAGGGTCGCTGATAAGCAGCAGCAAATCCGACCGCCGCGTCGTCCTCCGGCTCATGTGCTCGAACCCGGCCTCGTTATCTATCACCACCGCGGCGTAGCGTCCTTTCAGTTTGGAGACCGTCTCGCGCATGAGGTTATTGACGAAGCAGTAGCACCCCGGTCCTTCCGGACGCCCCATGGCGAGAAGATCGAACCCGGACGCTTCTATCAGGCACTCCTCTATCCCGTACCGAATGAACTCGGCCTTTGACATCCCGCCGGGAAGTTCGTCCCTTTCGGCGAGCGTCCTGTCCATCAGATCCCCTATGGTCTTCGGTACAGGAAGTCCCAACATCTCGTTCAGGTTGGAGTTCG
>CALKMO010000139.1 GCA_937991785.1 uncultured bacterium
GATTCCTCCACCTCCGCCGCCTGCCGTTTCAGTTCCGCCGTTTTCGCGTTGAACGCCGTTTCCTCTATGGCTCCCGAAAGGTAGCCGTTGAGAAGACGGTCCTGCATCCCCGCAATCTCCGCGCGGCGCTTGGCGAGCGCCCGCTTTCGATGCCGCTGGAATTCCTCGACGTCCGAGAACGCCGCCTTGATGCTCGTCCGAAACCATTCCGCTATATCCGGAGGCATCTCGAAGGAACCCAGCTCCTTCAGGACGGCCGCTTCCAAGTCCTCCTCCAGCCACCTGATCGGCGGATGGTCACCGGCCGGGCGGTTGTTGGCGCATCGGTAATAAACGTGCTCGCGGAAGCTGCCGTCGGCCAGTTTGCGCCGTATAAGTTCGCCGGTCATGGCGAAGCCGCAGTGCGCGCACCGGATCAGTCCGCCAGAAAACAGATGGCTGTATCTTGACATGCGGCGGTTCCGGCCGTTCAGGATGTCCTGGCACGTCTCGAAGGTTCGCCGGTCAATGAGAAGCCGGTACTTGCCCTGGTGAACGCTCCCTTTGCGGTGCAGTTCGCCGATGTAGAACCGATTGTTCAGGATGTAGGACAGAGTCGAACGGTTGAAACGCGGCTGGCTCGGCCGATAGACGAACCCTTCCGCCGCGAGCTGGTCCTGTAGCCGCTCGAAGGTATACTTGCCGGTGGAATAGAGTTCGAAGATGCGGAAGAGGGCTTTCGACTCTGCCGGATGCGGTCTCACCGGCTCATCCTTGTCGTCAACATTGATGTAGCCGAATGGTGCGAGTCCCGTGGGCCATCCTTGGCGGACCTTCTCGTCCATTCCCTTCAGGACCTCGGAGCGCAAGTTGTCCGAATAGTACTGCGCCACGGCGGCCATGACGTTGAAGGACAACGCCCCGGCCGCGCCCGGGCCGAACTGGTTCTCCACAAAGGCGAGTTGGACGCCACACTCGTCCTCGAGTTCCTGCAGTCGCACTGCGTCCCGCATATTCCGGCAAACGCGGTCGAGTTTGTGGCTCAAGATGGCCTTGATCTTCTCGCGCTTGGCGTTGGCCTTCACCCATCGGAACATCTCATTAAAGGCGACCCGTTCCGCGCCGCGCTTGGCGGACTCCGCCACCACGAACTCCCGCAGGGGCGTCCATCCGTTCTTGGCCGCCCGGTCGCGGCAGGCGCGCAGCTGGGCGTCTATCGAGTAACCTTCCTTCTGTTCGCGGGACGACACCCGCGCCCAAATCACGACATTCATTCTTGCACGCCTCCTTTCTGCCCAGCGGCTTTGAGCATGACCTCGGCGAGGCGCTTCACGTTGAGCAACATCTCAATCGCCTCGTCCTCCGAGACCGGCCGTCCGTAGGCCCTGGACCAGACCTCCCGCGTGTACCGCAGAAGGTCGTCCGTTATCCACGCGAGGGACATCGGACGTCCCGAAGCCGCTCCGGGCAAGGGATCATGAGGCGGATTCCCCGCCGGAAATCCAGTGGTTTCCTGGGGAATCTGCGAGATTCCTTCCTGCCCAATGGTTGCGCATGTCTTGTTCATAGGCCGCGCACCCATGCTTCGAGGCCGCGCGCCTGAAATTGTTCCCGGATACGCTCGATGATCCTGTCGATCTCGTAGCGGGAGACGCCCAGCGCCTTGGCGATGTTGAAGCGGTTCTCGCCGCGGGACAGCATCGCGCAGATGTCCTGCTCCTGCGACGTGAGCTTGGCGACCGCGTCCCGGACGTCGAGCGCCAGCGCGACGGCGCGCTCCTGAGACTCGACCATCGCGTCCTGAACCGGCTGGCCGTCTCGGACACCCATGAGTTCCTTGAACCGTTCGTGATGCTTGTGGCGGCGGGCTCTGCCGCGATGGATGAACGTGAGCTGTTTGTCGATGAGGGCGGTGAGCGCCGTGTTCTCCGTCGCGCCGTTGGACTTCTCCGGTTTGAACTGGAAGTCCATCACAGCCTGGATCACATCCTGCTGAACATCCTCCAACTCGTCCTGGCGGAATCCCTTTCTCCGCGCCCTGTCCAAGATGAGATCAACCTTCCACGCCTCGACCAACTGACCGTAATCGTTTCGCATGTCCGCACCCTTTCTGAAAAGTGGGCCTTGGCTCCGAACCATTCGGAGCGCGGACATCTATATTTATGGCTCATCGGGCTGATCTCATTACGGCTCATTATGCGACCGCCAGAATCATGTGCGTGCATGATGCGCGGGCTCACAGGCTCATGCGTGCATTATGCACGCACATGTATTTGAGCGGTTCTCAGCAATGAGCCTGCCGAGCGGCAAACAACCCTGTGGCGCGGCGGAATGGTCCGTCGCCGAGTCGCAGGGAGATAAACGATGGCCCGAGCAAGAAGGACGGACCCGCTCACGTCCCACCAAGCGGCTGCAGAGGCCGAAGCGAGCGGACGCGCCCACGCGCAACGGCAACTCTGTCTCGCGGAAGTTCTGAAGAACCCAGGCAAGACGGCGGCGGAGATCGCCGTGGCGACCGGCTTGGAGCGGCACGCGCCCTCTCGGCGTCTGCCGGAACTCCGCGAGGCCGGACTCGTCACGAACGGACGTTCCCGCATCTGCGCCGTCACCGGAAGACTCAGCATCACCTGGTTCCCGGTTGCCGCCAGCGCCCATGCCCCCGCGAGTGGGCAGGAGGTGCAGCCGTGACCGCGCTGAAGAATCCCGATTTCCTCGTCCGCGAGACGGACGCCGAGTACCGGGAGAAGGCCAAGACGCATCTCACGTCGCACCAGCTCGCGGACTTCCGCCGGTGTCCATTGCTCTTCTGGCAGAAGGTCCAGGGGCTCGCGCCGGATGAAGACCGGCCAGCCTACATCCTGGGCCGCGCCGCGCACATGCTCATTCTTGAAGGCCGCGAGCGTTTCGACGCGGAGTATGCCGTCGGCGGGCCCATCAATGCCCGCACCGGCAAACCCTACGGCGCGAACACCCAGACCTACGCCGAATGGGCGGCGGCCCAGGGCAAGCCCGTCCTCACTGACGAGCAGTTCGCCCTCATCGTCAACATGGCAACCGGCGTTCGGTCGCACCGGCTGGCGCTCGACCTTCTGTCGGACGGCGTTGCCGAAGGCGCTGTGCGCGCCGAGTACTGCGGCGTGCCGTGCCAGTCGCGGATCGACTGGTTCCACCCACTCCACGGCATCGTGGATTTGAAGACGTGCGACGACCTCACGTGGTTCGAGGCCGACGCCCGGCGCTTCCAGTACGCGCACCAGATGGCGTTCTACCGCGCCGTCCTGCGCATCGCCGCCGGCGGCGCGTTCCCGGTCCACTTCATCGCGGTCGAGAAGAAGCCGCCGTTCCGGTGCGGCGTGTGGCAGGTGTCGGAACAGACGCTTGCCGCATGCCAGCGCGAGAACGAGGCGGCGGTCGAGCGGCTCAAGCAGTGCAAGGCTTCGGACTCATGGCCCACGGGTTACGAGGAGGTCCGATTCTTCGATTACGTCTGAGCGCGCGGCACGGACGGGATGGCGTGGCCCTTGACATCAGGGCCGATGTCAAGGGTCGAGACTCCCCGTGCCCGTCCGCCCGCCGCTCTTTTTCGCCCGGTGACGGGCAAGGAGGCATTGACAGATGGGACTCATGCAAGCCATCCAGCGCGGCAAGACACCGATGCCGCCGCGGCTGATGGTCTACGGAACTGAAGGCATCGGCAAGAGCACGCTGGCGGCGAACGCGCCGAAGCCGATCTTCGTGCAGACCGAGGACGGCCTGAACGAGATCGCCTGCGACAGGTTCCCGCTCGCTGCGAACGTAGACGACGTCCTCGCGGCGCTGGCGGAGCTCGGCGCAGAGCAGCACGACTACCAGACGGTCGTCATCGACAGTCTGGATTGGCTCGAGCGGCTCATCTGGGACGCGGTCTGCCGCGAGTTCCGCGTGTCGAGCATCGAGAAGGCCGACGGCGGCTATCAGCGCGGCTACGTCCATGCCCTGACGCATTGGTGGAAGGTTGTGGACGCCCTGAACGCGCTACGGGTCGGCAAGGGACTCGCGGTCATCCTCATCGCCCACGCCAAGGTGGAGAAGTTCGAGGACCCGGAGGCGACGACCTACGACCGCTACTCGCCCCGGCTGCACAAGCACGCGTGCGCGCTCCTCACGGAGTGGTGCGACGCCGTGCTCTTCGCCACGCGGAAGATTCGGACGCAGACCGAGGACACCGGCTTCGGCCGCACGCGGACCATCGCGGTCAGCGTGGGGACCGAGGGCGGCGAGCGTGTCCTGCGCACGGTGGGCGGGCCGTCGTGCGTGGCGAAGAACCGTTACGACCTGCCCGCGGAACTGCCGCTTTCATGGCCCGCGCTGTTCGCCTGCTTGACTGGCAGGCAGGCGGGTCTGACCCAGGAAACCCCCATTCAGAAAGGAGACGTGGCCCATGGCTAATCTCAACGGATTTAACGCGAACCATGTGGACCCGGCGACCGACTTCGAGGCCATCCCACCGGGGAAGTACGTGGCCGTCGTCACGGCGTCGGAGATGAAGGCGACCAGGTCCGGGAACGGCAGCTTCCTGGAATTGACCTTCCAGGTCATAGAGGGCGAGTACAAGAACCGCCTGCTCTGGGCGCGGCTCAATCTCGACAACCCGAATCCGCTGACGGTGAAGATCGCGCGGAGCGAGCTCTCCGCTCTCTGCCGCGCGGTGGGTGTCCTGGAGCCGAAGGATTCCTGCGAACTGCACAACCTGCCTCTCGTCATCACGGTCAAGCAGAAGACCGACGCCGACGGCGAGGTGCGGAACGAGATCAAGGGCTTCGCCAAGCGCGAGACGGCGGGCGGCGCGAAGCCCGCGCAGGCCGCGAATCCGACGCCTCCCTGGAGGCGTGGATGACGCGAGTAATCGTCTGTCGGGAATGTGGTATGCGCGTCGCGGCCAGAGGCCCGGGGCAGCGCTACTGCGAAGTCTGTTCCGAAAGGCGCGACATGCTTCGTAAGCGTCTGTGGGCACGGGACCACCCGCCTTCCGTTGCGCAGAGCGCCCGAAATGTGGAGCACGCCAAGCGGAGAATCGAATTGGCACGAGAGGCGGGCGCGCTAATCAACCAGAAGGAGAAGCAGTCAATCGCATGGTACGACTCGGAGGGCCCGGACCTTCTCTGGCAGATCCGAGTCGCTATTCCCTTCAGCTACGCAGCGTCCAAAAACCACATCTATGCGCTCAGGAAGGCGGGGCA
>CALKMO010000140.1 GCA_937991785.1 uncultured bacterium
CGAGGCCGACTCCTACCTTATACTCAGCGACGACAACGCCGCGGCAAGACTCCTGTCCAGACCGGGCGAGGCCATATACAACGACATGTCCGGCCAGATAGAAGGCAACAACCCCTTCCAGGTGGTTTGGCTTCCCAGAGACGTCCAGGAGGAGAGGCTGAAGGTGATGGCCGACCGCGCCGCCAGGGATGGCGCGATCCCCGCTGAGCCGCCGGTGGTGTTCGAAGGTAATGTGCCGTCCGACATCGGGAACAACCGGCTGCTGCGGGAGCTTGCCGCCAAGGGGCCGTCAGCGCCGACGCCTGCGCTAAAGATATGGCTGGGCGAGCCGAACGCGATAAAGGGGCCGACCGAGGTGTCTTTCGCCCAGCACGCGGGGAGCAACCTGCTGATCGTCGGCCAACAGGCCGATTCCGCCGCCGCCCTGTGCTGCTCGGCGCTGGCAAGCCTGGCGGCCGCCGTCCCGCCGGATTCCATGCGGGTACGGATCATGGACGGAACCCCCGCCGGCTCGGCGGCAAGGGATATGCTTGCCCGGACCATCGCAGCCCTCCCGCACGATATGGCAATAGTGGAATACCGCGACTATGCGAAGGTTGTGGCCGAGACGGCTGCGATGCTCAAGTCGCGCCGGGAGGGAAACGCCGATAGGAGCGCCAGATTCTTCCTGGTGGTGCTGGGCCTGCAGAGATTCCGGGCGCTCAGGGAGGACGAGGATTTCAGCTTTCAAGTCGGAAGCGGAGGGGAAGAATCGCCGGCCAGGAGCTTCGGCGAAATACTGGCCGAAGGTCCCGGCGAGGGCATCCACTCGATAGTATGGTGCGACACGCTGAGCAATCTGAACAGGGCCGTGAGCAGGCGGATGCTGCGGGAGTTCGAGTCGCGGGTGCTTTTCCAGATGAGCGCCACCGATTCAGCCGAGCTGGCCGATACGCCGGCCGCAAACCGGCTGGGTCTTTACAATGCCCTCCTTTTCACTCAAAACGACGGCGCGATCGAGAAGTTCAGGCCATACGCCCCTCCTGGGACCGCGTTCCTCGACGATATTGGACGCGCCGTACGCGCAAGGTTCGGCGCCGCCGGGAGTTGAAGCGAACGATTTTGCGCGACGGGCCGCTGCAGCAAGATGAGCGTCCGGACCCATCGGGAACCGACCGCGTTCCGCGTTGCCCAGCAACGTTCGGCTTACGCAGATCCCTGGCGTTCGTCCGTTCCGTCCAAATCCCTATGGGAAGGGTTTGGGCGGCCATACGATCCGCTTTCCGCTTCGAGGCCGGGATTTACTCTCCACCGAGGCCGTCCGGATTCGCCGCCGGTTCGGAACCGGACCGCTCGGCCGCTATCGCGGCTTCAAGACCCGCCCTTAGCGTTCCGCGGGTATCCTCGTCGCCTGTCCTTGCTGCCAAGGCCGCCAGCCCGCACAGGCTTTTCAGCAGGCGGCCTGCCGGGCGCATGTCGTTCAGCGCCGAGACCAGCGATTCGACGCTATAACCTCCGGCGGCGTCCCTGGCCGGTCGGTACTCCATGCGCGCCAGCGCGATCTCCTCTCCTATTCGCCTGCATATCGAGGCTACAGCGGAGCGGCGGACGGCTGGGACCGGGTCTGACAGCAAGTCCGCAAGTCCCGGGCGCGGCGCATCGCCGCCGAGGCCTGCCTTCGATCCGTCCAATGCCGGCAACTCCGAATCGGAGGCCGCCGACCTTACCATGCACCAAGCCGCGCAGGCCCGAACATACGGGTCTGGATCTTTCATTGCGGCGGCGGCGGCAACCCTCCACTCCGGATCTCGGAATTCCGCCGCCGCACGCAGCGCGCCGGCCTTGACGTGCGCACACCGGCTGTCCATGGAAAGCCGCAGGAAAGGCGCCGCAGAATCCATGCCGCGCGACCTCATCCCCCACTCCGCCACCTGTTGGATTCCGGGTCTTCGGTCGGTAAGCATCCCGACCAGCGCGCGAAGCGCTTCCTCGTCGCGTATTCGGCCGATCGCCCGGCCGCACAGTTCCCTGACCTTCGCAGGCGAGGAGGGGTCGAAAGCCGCGCGGGCGAGCCGGGCCATCGCCGCGCGCCCGAAGCCGGCCAGGTTCTTAAGGGCGTCTTCCGGATCCCTGCCGTTAAGGCGGGCTATCTCTCTGTCTATCCTCTCCCTAGTCGCCTCATCCATTTCGGCCGGTTCCGCCGGGAATTCCGGCGCCCTGCCGACCATGACTCCAGGGCTCGATGCCGAAACCTGCCTCAGCGTTTTTTCGAACCGCGAGGCTCCGTAAGATGCCGCCAGCCGGAATCGTCCCGCATTGAATCCCGATAAGACGTACGCGAATGCCTCGCCGTTTTCGTCGGTCTCGGCAAAAGCCGCGAACAGAAGAGGGCGATCCGAAGCGACCCCGGAAGGCTCGCCGGCCCAGTGGAACGCGATTTCGCGGCCGGCAAGTCCCGCCTCCGGCCCGCGGCGATCGCATCCTTCCTCAGCGGGATAGGCGATACGGGCGATGACCAGGGTCATGCATTCAGGCAATGGGAGCCCGCCGCGGAGTATTTCGGTCCTTTCGAGCTCTAGCGATATCAGGGCCGGAGGCGGCGGAGCATGCAGGGATCTGGGCTCCTGACCGGCTCCGGCGCCCGATTCGCCGGCAATGTACGTCGCCGGAGCCGCGGTCGCCCAAATTGGAACCGAGGCGGCGAGCGTCGCCGCGCGAAATCCGCCCGCCAGCCGCTTGCCGATCGAACGCATCGCTATCGCCCGAGGGAAAACGGCCACTCGCCGCTCCGGCGGCCGGCCATCCTTCCCGCCTCTCCCCCGCTGAAGACGTACGCCGGCCGCCCCGCGGGACGCGTCTCTCCCCGCCGGCATAGTCGGGCTCAGGCCAGGAAGACAGGATTCGAGAAGGCCCGGCGGCCGTCCATTGCGACCGCTTCGCAACGGACGCCGCAAGGTTCCGAGGGTCTTGGGAGCAGGAAGGCGACATCAAGGCTCCGCCGCCCCTTCCCATCAAACTCTCTAAGCGTCCCGCCGGCCCCCACGCAGCGCACGGAGAGTATACCGCGGGCGTCGGCCGCCCTGAATGACACCTCGATGCGTTTCCCTGAAAGCGCCGCGCAACCGCCCATGGGTACGCCGTTGACCTTAACGTCAATCAGAGGGCCGTTTGAGAAAAAAATCCTGCCCCCGCGGAGGCGTTCCGGAAATTCCTCGTGCCCTACCCCTTCTTCGTCTTCCGAAACGATCCCGGAGAACACCGTGCCCAGGCACCAGGGATGCTCGGCGTCGGACAGGCCTAAACCCAAGAGGCGGCGCCCCGCCCCAAGCAGCTCATCCCACGCCGCCGTCGCCTTCGCGGCCTCGGCATCGAACGCGTCGAACAGCTTGTCCTTTCCGCTTACGGACGCTATGCCGAACGGTCCTTCCGGCCATGGCTTCCATGACGCGATGCATTCGCGGATCGTCTTGTGGCCGTTAGGGAGCAAGACCAGCGGGAAGCCGTTCTTGCCTAGGATTTCGCATACGACATCCCGCGGCGACCTGTTCCAGCATCCGCACCCGCCGTCGTCCTTCCCGCTGGGCGTCGGCTCATGGGCAGTGCGTATCGCCAGCACCTCGGCCCCTGCGAACTCGACGCTCTGCGCCTGAAAAAGCGAAGCTCCTCCGACGGGAGGGCGGAACCTGGTCCGGGATCTCAGCGTGCAACAGGGAATCAGCACCCTGTCCAGGCCGAACCTGCCGCCCCACACGGAGATGTCGCGGATATGTCCGCAGGCCTCCCCGGAGCCTTCATCGTCCTCACCGCACGGAGGGCATTTGCCGGCGAAGCGGTCGAAAAGAGTCACGGGCAGGGCCAGCAGTTCTCGATTGGAACGCAACCGCTTGAACATGCCGACGGCATATCCCTTGACCGCCCTGGCGTACGCCTTCTCCCGTGCGGCCAGCACCTGCAGCCTGGTTTCCGGATCCATCGAAGATCTGGGCACTTTAAGGATTCCCCCTTTCGAGAAAAGCACTGCGGCGCCGCGGCCGCCCACGATTATGGTCGGCTCCCCCGCCGGCGCAAGGTCCGGAACGTTGTGTGTTCCGGATCGGGGGAGCGCGTTCGAAACCGTTTTGCGATAAATGCATCGAAAACTTGCGCGTCCCCGCGATGGTTTTCTCTCCGCCGGCCCATCCGCGGGTTGCGCAACCGAACCGGACCGTTATCCCATTCACTGGAAAATCGGGCGGGCCGGTGTATGAAAAAAACTTCGCATATGCCCGCCGGCGCCTGATAAACCGTCGCGCTGGAGCGATCGAAAACATAAGGATTAGGCGACGGTTCGGCCGGGTGCCGTGGCGGGTGCGGGGGATGGAGCGGCGGTGAAGCTTCGGGGGGCGGAAAGGACGAATGGTTGAAGCGGCGGCATATGGGGTATGTTTGGGTGCGAGCACCGTCACCCTGGCGGCTGTCGGGCGCGAGGGTAAGGTCGTTTTCGCGGAACGCCGGGCGCACGGGGGAAGGCCCAGGACCGCTGCGGCCGCCATTCTAAGAGAGAGGAACGTGACTGGACCGGTTCGCATAGCGTTCACCGGAAGGGCTATCCTCTCGGATGTGCGATGGCCGTCCAGGCTGACCGAACCTGAGGCGGTATCCGAAGCGGCTGCGGCCATGGAGCCTTCGGCGCTCGCCGGGGTCAGGGCGATAGTTTCTGCCGGGGCGGAGACCTGCATAGCATACGCCATAGACGAACGCGGCAGGATCCTGAAAGCCGGGACCGGGAACAAGTGCGCCAGCGGAACGGGCGAATTCTTCGCTCAGCAGTCCGTAAGGATGGGGCTCTCGCCCGGCGAGGCGCAGAGGCTCGCCGCCGGCGCCGCTCGGTACCACGTGCTGCCCGGACGTTGTTCGGTCTTCTGCAAATCCGACTGCACGCATGCGTTGAACGTCGGAGAAGACAAGGGTGAGGTCGCCGCCGGGTTGTGCGAGATGGTAGCGCGCAGGATCCAGGAATGTCTGCTGGCGGCCAAGGTCGAATCGGGCAAGGTTCTAGTGACGGGCGGAGTCAGCTCCAACGACGTTACGATGCGGTTTCTCCGGGAGAAAGGATACGAGCCCCTGGTGCCGGCGGAGGCGCTGTATTTCGAAGCCTTCGGGGCCGCGCTGTACGCCCTGCGCTTACGAGAGGCGGAGATGCGCCCGTCGGAGGAACTTCTATTCGCCGACAGGGGCGGCAGCTTCCCCAGGGAAAAGCCGCTGTCGGAATTCATCGGGATGGTCAAGTTCTGTCCGAGCGAACGGGGAGAGGCGTCCGACGGCGACGAATGTCTCGTCGGCCTCGACGCCGGTTCAACCACCACGAAGGCTGTATTATACAGGCGGAGCGACGGGCGCATACTGGCGTCGCACTACGGGCGGACGCAGGGCGACCCGGTCAATGCCGCCAGGGAGTGCTACCGCGAGATACTAAGGCGGATATCGGGCCGGCGCGTCAGGATCGTAGGCATGGCCACGACGGGTTCCGGCCGCCAGATAACCGGACTGCACGCCGGAGTCCCCCAGCAGCTCGTAATAAACGAGATCATAGCCCACGGCGCCGCGGCGGCGAAATTCTGCCCGGAGGTGGAGACGATATTCGAAATCGGCGGCCAGGACGCCAAGTACATACGCTTTTCGGCCGATCCGCGCCACAAGGTGCCGATAGATTACGCTATGAACGAGGCGTGTTCCGCGGGGACCGGTTCGTTCCTGGAGGAGGCCGCCAAGGAAAGTCTGAACCTGAACGTGACGGAAATAGCCGATGCGGCGCTTGCGGCAAAATCTCCCCTGCGGTTCGGCGAGCAGTGCGCGGCGTTTATCGGTTCGGACATCAAGGTGGCGATCCAAGAAGGTGCGGATATCAGGGACATAGCCGCCGGCCTGGTCTATTCGATCCTGCTGAACTACCTGAACCGCGTGGTGGGCAATCGCAAGACCAGCGGGACGATACTGATGCAGGGCGGCGTCTGTTACAACAGGGCGGTGCCGGTGGCGGCCGCGGCGATCCTGGGCCGGCCCATCGTGGTTCCGCCCGAGCCTGGACTGATGGGCGCCTACGGCGTCTGCCTGGCGGCCGAAAGGGTGCTGGCCGAGGGGCTCGCGAAGCCCGCGGACGTGGACCTGGAGGTGATAGCCGCGCGGGAGTGCCGCGCGGAGAAGACCTTCCGCTGTCCCGGCGATTCGGCGTGCGACCTGAAGTGCGAGGTGCTCAGCGTGCGCGTCGGCGGGAAGCTGTTCCCCTTCGGCGGCGCCTGCAACAGATATTTTCTTGCCAGGGAGGGGCGCAAATTCGACGCGGCGGAGTTCGATTACGTCGCCCGCCGCCAAAAGCTCGTCTTCGAATCGTGTGCGGCCGAACCTTTGCCGCCCGGCTCGGCGCCGACCGTGGGGGTGCCAGGGGCCTTCCTGGACAACACCCTGTACCCGTATTACTCGGCCTTCTTCCGCGAGCTGGGATTCCGCGTCGAGCTGGGCCGCCGCCCGAAAGAGGAGGGGATAAGGAGGCGCGGTGCGGCGTTCTGCTTCCCTGTCGAGATAGCCCACGGGCTGATACAAGACCTGCTCGAAAGGAACGTTGATTACCTGTTCCTGCCGCATGTAAGGGGAATGTTCGTGGAAAACCACGACGGGCAGAACTCGGTGGCCTGCCCGTTCGTTCAGGGGGCGCCTTATTATCTTGCCGCGGCTTTCGAGTTGAGGGAGCGCGCAAGGCCGAAACTGCTGGCGCCGTTCGTGGATTTCTCGGACGGTATCGAACGCGCTGGGCGCGACATGGCCGCGATGGCGGGAGACCTCGGCGTCAGCCGTTACGCTATTCGGAAGGCTTGCCGAGCCGCGGCGGCCCGGCAGGCGGAGTTTGCCTCCAGGCTGAAGGATATCGGCCGGGAGGCCTTGGACAGGCTAGCCAAAGAACCTTCCGCAAAGGCCGTGGTCCTGTTCGGCAGGCCATACAATGCGTTCTCGCAACTTGCTGCCCGCGGCATTCCCCGCAAGTTCGCCTCGCGCGGGGTCGAGATCATACCCTTCGACGCCCTGCCGTACTATGAGGAAAGGTCCGTGCCTGGGATGTACTGGTCTATGGGCCAGATGATCCTGCGGGCGGCTCAATACGTAAAACGCCACTCGCAACTGTTCGGCGTCTTCCTGACGAACTTCTCGTGCGGCCCGGACAGCTTCATAGTGGAATATTTCCGACGGATAATGGGCCGCAAGCCTTCGCTGACGCTCGAGATAGACAGCCATACGGCCGGCGCCGGATTGGACACGAGGGTGGAGGCGTATCTGGACATAGTCGAGGCGTGGCGAAGGTCCGGCGTGAGGATGGACGAATCCGACGCGCCGGAGGCGATACTGGAAGGGTGGGATCCGCCGAGCGCGGCGGAGGTTCTCGCGACCGGAGGCAGTTCGCGCTCGTCCCGCCACACGCAGGCGCGAAGTGGACGGCGGAGCGGGCGATTGCCGGCGACGGCCGCGGAAGGTGACGGATTTCACCCGGCGGTCGTGCGGCACATGACGGGCGGGCGTACCGTGGTCGTGACTTCCTCCGGAGAAAGCCTGCCGCTGACCGACCCGCGCGTCGAAGTCATCTACTGCTCGATGGGCGACCTCTCGACAGAGGCCGTCTCCGCGGCGACTCGGAGCGTCGGGATACGCAGCCGCGCACTGCCGCAGGCAACCGCGGCCGAACTTATGCTGGGCAAGCAGCACGCGGGCTGCAAGGAGTGCGTACCGCACCACATCACCCTCGGCCAGTACCTGGCCCTCGGCAGGCCCCCGGAAGACCAGGTCTGGCTGTGGATAATGGGGCATGCGGAAGGCCCGTGCCGCTTCGGCCAGTATGCGAAGGCGATGCAGCTAGTCATAAACGATCTCAGGATACCGAACGTCGCCGTCCTGACGCTGAGCTGCACCAACGGCTACGCCGGGCTGGGCATGACGTTCACCAGGCGTGCGTGGATAGGTATTACGATAGCCGACTACATGGACGATATCCGATCGACGCTGCGCGCCCTGGCCGCCGACAGGGATGCCGCGATGCGGGAATTCCGGGAGGTTTGGGACGATCTGATCTCACGCCTGGAAAAACCCGAGACCTACACCAGCTCGGCGGTGCCGCGGACCTTCTTCGCGCCGCTCGATGCGCCCGTCCGCAAGGCCCTCCGGGATGCGGCGGCGAGGCTTTCGAAAATACCGCTGAAAAAGCCGCTGTCCGAGGCGGATTTCGTAGCCGTGGTGGGAGAGATATTCGTCCGCCGCGACGGGTTGGCGCGCCAGGGACTTAGCGAATATCTGGCCGATCGCGGTTTCGTCGTCCGGGTGGCGCACGCCAGCGAGTGGTTCAAGTATGTGGATTACATGATCGAAAACCGATGGGAGAAGGAAAGCCGGGTGCAAGGTCTGGCCGACGGCGCGATGCACAAGCTCAAAACCTGGCTGCAGGACAGGATAGAAAGGACGGTCGTAGAAGACCTGAGCGCATCGGGGATGTTGGAACCTGTAGTGGATGATGTAAGCGAGTTCATGGAGGCCGCCTCCCCGTACATCTCGCCGAACCTGACCGGGGAGGCCATACTTACGGTCGGATCGGCGTTTCGCGAGACGCTAAGGCGTTACTCCGGGGCCATAGCCCTCGGCCCGTTCGGATGCATGCCAAACAGGATAGCCGAGGCGGTCCTTTCGGTGACGATGAGCGAAAAATACAAGCGGAGGCTGCATCCCAGAGACAGGCGGATCCACGATGCGCTCAAGGAGGTACCCCATATACCGTTCCTGGCTATAGAGACGGACGGCAACCCGTATCCTTCGGTGATCCGCAGCAATCTGGAGGTGTTCTGCCTTCGGGCGAGGCAGGCCGGCGAAGCGATGCGGAAAGCCGGGATCGCAGCTGTGGCGCGGCGACGCGGGGCGCGCGGCGAATGACGGCCGGCCGCACGGCCAAAGTGCTTTGCCGATCGGATTGAAGGGCGCCGGAAACGGGCACGGGTCGAAGGCGCATCTGGCGCCCGAACCTTGGGCCCGCCGAATCCCCGGCAGTCCGACCTTCGATGAGGTGCAAATGGCGACCGGCGCTGACGATCCTGGTTCCGGCACAACCGAGAAAAGCGCGGGCGGAGGACCGTCCGGCTCCGCAGCGGACGGATCTTCCGGCGAGATGCTGCGATCGGGCGGCATCGTCTCGTTCATGACGCTGCTCAGCCGCATACTCGGCCTTTTCCGCGACAGGCTCTTCGCCCAGATATTCGGCGCCGGAATGGCCGCCGACGCATGGAACCTCGCCTTCACCATACCCAACCTTACCCGCCGCCTCTTCGGCGAGGGGGCGATGACCTCCGCCTTCGTGCCGGTCTTCGTAGAGAGGTTGAGGTCCGGCGAAAGAAACGGCGCAGTGAGGACAGCATCAGCCCTGATAGGTCGCGTCACGTTGTACCTCAGCGCAGGAACGGCGGCAGCCATAATACTGTGCATCCTGCTGCGCCTGTCCCTGCCTGCGCTCGGCCCTGCGATCGGCATGGGCGAGGCGATGATGCGCAAGACCGAAATGACCTGCCGCCACGCCGAGCTGATGATGCCGTACGTCGTGCTGATAAACTTTGCCGCCATCGTCGGGGCCATGCTTAACTCGGTCGGCCATTTCTCGGCGCCGTCTCTCTCCCCCGTCCTCCTGAACATTTCTCTCATCGCCGCGATGTACCTGGCTCCGGTCCTGATCGGCGGCGGAATCGAGCGGCAGATATTCGCCCAGTCCTACGCCGTGCTGATAGGCGGCGTCCTGCAGATACTCGTCCAGCTTCCGTGGGCGTTTCGGAAGAGGATCTTGGCGCGGCCTTCGCTAGATAAGGGCGATCCGGGCTACGTCGAGATAATGCGGAATTTCGGCCCTGTGGTCTTCGGCCTGACGGTCTTCCAGGCCAACGTGCTGATCAACCAGCTCATGGCGTGGGCGTTCGTGCCCGGGCACGGGGCGGTTACCGTCCTGGCGCTCGGCAACAGGCTCGTCCAGCTTCCGTGGGCGCTCTTTCCTCTGGCGCTGGCGACCGCGGCGCTGCCGAGGCTGTCGCGCCTGCGAGCCGATGGAGACGGCGGCGGGTTCGCCAGGGCGATGGCGGATGTGACGAGGCACACGTTGTACCTCAGCGTTCCGTCGGCCGTGGGGCTGTGCATATGCTCGGAGAGCCTTTCGCGGCTGATCTACGGGACGGGCGAATTCCTGGCGAACGACGGCGAATACGTCCGCAGGTGCGGCAGGGTTGTATTCTGGTACGGCGCGGGGCTGGTGTTCATGTCGCTCAACAGCATACTCGCCAGGGCGCATTACGCGGCCAAGGATACACGCACGCCGGCCCGCATCGCCGTCGGGTCGCTGATCGTTAACGTCTCGCTGAGCGCGGCGCTGCTGGCCTTTACGAATATGGGCGAGTCCGCTCTGGCGCTGGCCGGGACCGCCAGCGGCGCCTACCAGACCTTCGAGCTGGCGCGAACTCTGTTTGTCCGCATCGGCGTGCCGGACACAAGGCGGCTCATCCGTTTCGCGGCCGCCGCGGCCGCCTCGTTCTCCGTATCTTGCGTCCTGGCCGCCTTCGCCTACTCGCGCCTGGAAGGGTCGCCCGCATACCAGGGCTTCTGGTCGCTGCTGGCCGCCGGGGCGGCGTTCTTCGTGCCGCTGTTCGCGATAATGGGGCCGGTCATCAGATCGCTCGGGGCCGATTCCGAATCGCCCCCGCCCGACGCCGCCCTGTACATGGCGATCTACAAGATCGTCAAGGTGAGCATACTGATGGGGGCCGGCGTCTGGGCGGTCCAGTCGAGCCTTCCGCCGGAGGGTCCGGCGTTCGTGCACGTGCTCCAGAGGGGGCTGTGCCCGGTTATCGCCGGCGTACTGCTCTACTGGGGGCTGTCGAGCCTCTTCGAGGTGCGGGAATACGCCGAGATGAAGAGAGCGCTGCTGGGCAGGCGCAAGGCCGCAGGCGAAGCGGCTGACGGGAAGCCGACGGGCGGCTGAAGGCTTGCGCCATGAGAGGCTTTGTTGCATAAAAGACGTAAGGCCTTGCTAAACAAAAATTTATAACGCATGCTCACGGCAAATACTTTTTCGCTCAACTCCTTGCTTCGAATA
>CALKMO010000141.1 GCA_937991785.1 uncultured bacterium
GCTCACTCGAAAGCTCGGCTTCGAACCGAAGCGGCCGGTGATCGTCGAATACTTCCCAACGCCGGACGACTTCAGCGCGCGAACCGTAGGGTTGCCGGGGCTCGGCGCGCTGGGATGCTGTTTTGGCGAGACCATCACTGCGGTTTCCCCGAAGACCGCCGCCGACAAGCTCAACCAGCCGTTCAACTGGGCAAAGGTGGTCGAACACGAGTTTGCGCACACCATTACGCTCCAGATGACCGACTACCGCATCTCGCGGTGGGCGACCGAGGGCTTCAGCACCTATCTCGAAGGCGACAGCCAGTCCCAGTGGGATGTCCTGCTTCTGGATGCCGTCCGCCGCGGGCGCATCCTCCCGGTCCTGCGCTTGGAGGAAGGATTTCAGCGCCAGGACTTCCCAGGACGCATACAGCTCACGTATCTCCAAGTTCAGCTCTTCATGGAATACCTGGACTCGACATTCGGATGGGAAGCCTTGGCGAAGATATTGAAAGGCTACCGGGATGGCAAGGAAGATGCGGAGATACTGAGGGAGGCGACCGGAAAGCCGCCGGAGGAACTGGACGCCGGTTTTATGGACTGGCTCAGGCGGGCGAAGGTTTCCGCCATACCGATATGGCCGCCTTATACCGAGGCTGACATAGTGGAGCTCGAGAAGGCGGCGGCCGCCGGGCAGGAGGATGCCGCCATGCGGGCCGAGCTTGCCGTGGCCTTCTGGAGGACGAGGCGCATTGCCGCGGCGCGGGCGGCCGCGGACGCCGCACTGCGGTTGGATCCGAAGAATATGAACGCGCTGACCGTCAAGGGCATGATCGCCCGCCACTCGGACAGCGACGCGAGGGCCGCCGAACGGGCTTTTCTGGCTGCCGCCGAGGCCCCGGGAGGAAGCCCGTTCATCGCATGGCAGCAGCTGGGCGCCATATACAGGGATGCCGGCGACATCCGCAAAGCCGTCGAGGCCTTTGAGAATGCCCGTAAACTCTATCCGCGGTACTCTTTCAGGGAGGATAACCCGCATCACGAGCTGCATGCCCTTTACATGAAAATGGGAGACAAGGCCCGCGCGCTCGAGGCGATGATGGAATGCCTGCGCATACACTTGTCGGATTTCGATGCCTGCAAGAAGGCGCTGGGACTGGCCTTGGAATTAGGCCGCACGGCCGAGGCTGCGGAGGCCGCCTGGGCTGGGAACTCGATCAATCCGTTCGACAGGGAGTTCCATGCGATGGCGGGGAAAGCCTATGAGGCGGCGGGAGAACTCGCGGCAGCCGCGCGCGAATACTCCGCGATTGCGGCTCTTGATGAAAACGACGCCGCCAATTGGACACGCCTAGCCCGCGTTTTTGCCGCTCTCGGCAAAAAGACCGAGGCTGCAGCGGCCGCGGAACGCGCCCTGCGCATAGACGCGACGGATGTGAAAGCGAAGGCTATACTGAAGGAAGCCTCGGCGCGATGATGCACGGAGAACGGGGATGGAAAGGAGAACCGAACTTATTTTGGGAGGGCGAACCATGGGCGAGAAGAGGTTGGCGGCGGCGGCGATCGCGGCGGCGGTCGTGCTGGCGGTTTCGGGCGCGGCGCGCGCCGAACTCTGCGGCGAATGCCGCCGCAAGGCGTTCGTGGAGAGCACAGGCGAGTGCGGGTTGTGCGGAGCGCCTACGGCAAGCGGCGCGTTCCTGATGTGCCCGGCGTGCAGCGCGAACCGCCGCCAGTGCGAGGCGTGCGGAAAAAAGCTGAAGGGCGCTCCCGCGCAAACCGGGACAGACTCGAAAGCCGGAGGCGCCGAAAAACTGGACGCGAAAGGCAACGAGGTCGGCCGGGAGAAGAGCGGCAAGGAAGAGGAAGGGAAGAAAGCCGCAGGAAAACTCTCAAAGCCGGGCGAGTACGTTTCCGGCGACTGGACCTACAGGTTTGAGGCCAAACGCCCCGGCACAAGGAGCGAAGGCCGATATGGAACTCTCCTCTACAAGGATAAAGAACTCGCTCCCGCCCCTTCGGTGAACGATTTCCTCGAAACCCCCTGGGGACGCATGTATTGGACCGGTCCCATGGACGATTCGTGGGGCGACCACGGATGGATGCCCGGACCTAATCCAAGCCCTCTCCATAAGCCGGAAGGCAAAAAACTGCTCCTGGAAAACTTGTTTGGAAAAGATTCGCGAGCAGCGGATGCGCCACCCCCCGAAGGCGCCGTGCTGACGGCGGGCGAGGAACAAAACGGTAAGGCGATGGAGCTGAATGTTGGCGACACTATAAACATTGTCCTTAAGGGGAACCCTGCCGCAGGCTACGATTGGTTTAGGATCTCCGGGAAAACGGAGGCTCTCGAACCGGCCGGCAAGGCCGGTTGGTCGCTGCCGGAAAAGTCCGGGGCTCCGATACCGGCCGAAGAGCCGGCATGGGTTGTCCGCTTCAAGGCCGTTAAGACCGGCTCGGTCGCGCTGGCCTTCGAATACAAGCGGCCCGGCGACAGGCAGGCGGCGAAAACATATTCGATCTCCGTCAACGTGAGGGAGACCAAATAAGGACGCCGCCAGTCTCGATGGCGTATGGGCGGAGGAAAAGACGGCAAACGCGCGTCCGCATCTATGGCGTTTCCTCCTAAGCTCCGAATGCCATGACGCCCCAAAAACCTTCCCTTCCAACGTTGCCTTTCTTGCGCTAATCTCTACGGCATGATAAAGGAACGTACGTGCGTTCACTTCGGGGCGGGCAGCATCGGCCGCGGATTTTTGGGCCAGCTTTATTACATGTCGGGCTGGCGCACAGTGTTTGTGGACGTAAACGCGAAGCTGGTAGAAGCGATCAGCGAGAGAGGCGAGTACGTAATAGAGATAGCCGAGCCGGCGGGTTGTTCGATCCTTAAGGTCAGGAACGTTCGGGCTATACCGGCGGAAGACGAGCAGGAGATAGCGCAAGAGCTGGGCTCGTGCGACTTGGTCTCGACGTCCGTGGGGGCTAACGCCTTGCCGTCGGCGGCCCGGACGCTGGCTCGCGCCTTGGAGAACCGCGCGGCATGGAGGCCTGAGGATCCGCTCGATGTTCTGATATGTGAAAATCTCCCGGACGCGGCGGCGCGGATGCGGGGGTGGATGGACGAGGCAGCCAGCCCGCTGGTTCATCGTTTCATCAGAGAAAGAGTGGGGCTCGTAGAGACGGTCGTCAGCCGGATGATACCGGTTCCGTCGCCGGAACAGGTCAAACTGGATCCGCTGTTCATCCGCGTAGAGGCGTACGACAGGCTTCCGGTGGACAGGCTGGCCTTCCGCGGCCCGATCCCAAGGATACAGGGGTTGGAGCCGTCGGATCGAATCAAGGCGCTTGAAGCCCGCAAGCTCTACTGCCACAACTGCGGGCACGCCTTGGTCGCGTATTTCGGATACCTGAAGGGTTACGAGACTATCGCCGCGGCGCTCGCCGACAGGGCGCTGGCCGGCCGCGTGCGTGCGGGGATGGAAGAATCCGGGCGGGCATTGGCGGCTGAATTCGGCTTCGATCCGGCGGAGATGAAGCGCCACATCGAGGACCTCCTGCGCAGGTTCGCCAACCCGGCGCTCGGAGACACTACCGTACGCGTCGGCCGAGATCCGATCAGGAAGCTTGGGCGCCAGGAACGGCTCGTAGGAGCAGCCCTGCTGTGCGTAAGGCACGGGATCGAGCCGGAGGCGCTTTGCGAGGGGATCAGGGCGGCGCTGCGGTTCGATCCCTTGGTGGATGACGGCGCCCGTGCGCTCCAGGCGATGCTCAAGGCCGGCGGAACGCAGGCGGTCCTCCGAAAGGTCTGCGGTCTGACGGAGTCCGACCCGTTATGGAGCCGGCTGGCCGGCGCAAGATAGAATTCTCCAGCCAGCTGAACGAAGCTGTGGCGTCCACGCTGCGGAGCTGCGATATTTTCATCTTGCGCAGGACGATTTAGGTGCGTACTCGGAGCCGAGGTCGGCTCGCCTTTTTATGAAACCTTCCACGAAAATAGGCCACGCTATCGTATGCGCGCTCGCTCACAGTTCTGCTTGGCCGTGCGATCTACCGTGATGGACGCGGTCACTTTTCGAAGACGATGGTCCCGAAGCAATCCGGCAGATGGAAGTTGAGCGCCTTTACCGGCGACCATGACGCCCAGTGCGGGTGCGATGTGCCGTCGGCGCACTTGTAAAAATTAGCGGTCCACTTTTGACCGGGAAGCGGGCCCAGGGGGCCTGCGTATTTCTCCAATAGCGCCAACGGCACGAAGAGTTCGTTAACCCAAATGACCGGCTCGGTTATTTCCTCGGGGACCACAGAAGGCATCGAATGGTATATGCCGACCTTCGCACCGTCTTCGGGCGGGAGGCGTTTAAACTTGAGGAAGCCGTCTTTCGTACGAACAGGATCCTCGATATACGAACATAACAGCGCGCCGCCGCAATTGGTCTCGAAGTTGAAATAGCCCTTGTCCGGCAGGGGTCTTACGAAGAACTCAACACAACTATCCCTGCATACCATTCCGTTATACTCTGTTACAAGGCTTTTTACGTACCTATCCTCCACGCGGAACATGACGCGGATGCCGTCGTCGTCATAAAGCGCTCTGAACAGCACTCGCGGCCTATGGCCGCTCCCCTCCGGCCTGAAGGATGCTATCTCCCCGGTTTCCGCGCGCCTCCACGCATCGCCATCCCAGTTCCCGTCTAGCTTTTCCTTCGCCGCTGCCCTTCGAACGATGTATTCCATTTCCGTCCCCTCCCCACACCCTCCGCCTCCCCGTTCCCTCTCCCCTTACCGCTCCAAACCTATCTTCGCGGCTCGCTCTTCTCCCTTTAGCTTCCGGTTCCCCTGCCGCCATCCTGCTACCCGTATTACCCAACCGATTCAGTTATTGGATCGTTCGATATTAGAGCGAGCCGCTTTGCGCCCACATGATTCGCGTCGCCGTACCGGCGTTTCGCGCTCGCGATAGCGCCGACTCAACGTTCGATGCCTTCCCGAGCCCTTATGCCCGAATCGTAGTAATGCTTGACATTGCGCATCTCGGTAACGAGATCCGCAGCCTCGATCAGTTCGGGCGGCGCCCCGCGGCCTGTACATATCACTTCCAGCCCGGCCGGCTTCGATCTAAGCGCACCAAGTACCCGGCCGATATCCAATAGGTCCAGTTTCAAGGCGATATTGATCTCGTCAAGCACGAGCACATCCAGGCCGGCGAATTCCTCTACCTGTTTGTCTCCCGCACATGTAAATACGCTCCGGACGAAATCCAGCCCGCGTTCCGCCGCCTGCCTATCTTCGGGCGACGGCGCGCCTTTTATGAAGCATCCCCTTCCGAACTGTCGGACCGGCACGCAGAGGCGGCGCAGCATCCTGATTTCTGAATACTCCATGCTCTTTATGAACTGCACCACCCCTGCGCGAAGTCCGGCACCGAGAGCCCGCATCACAAGCCCGAGCGCGGCCGTGGTCTTACCCTTGCCGTCTCCGGTATATACGTGGATGCAGCCGCGTTCCATGGTTTTGAATCCCGAGCTCGCCTTTAATCCGCCTGCGTCCGGAGTCCGTGCCTTCCCCTTCCCCTCCCGCCTCCCGTCCCCGCGGCGGGCCAGCGATCCCAGGCGCAAAAGGTCAGGCCCGGCGACCTTCTCGTCCTCCGGCCGGGGTTGGGCGGCACGGCGTCAACATCCACGGGGTCCGACACGCAGGTTTCTCCGATTCAGACTTCAGCCTTTCGACCTCAAATCGCCGGCAGCCTTCCGCAACCTTAGGCGCCGCCTTCCTTACCCGATGCGGGGAACTGGTTGTACTCCGGATAAGGCGCGCCCCAGCAAAGGCACCTTGCCACCGAACGGATGCCGGCCGGAAACGTCAAAAAAACGGGCTTGCGGCCGGCGAATGCCCGCTGCAGCGGCGTCAAACAGCAA
>CALKMO010000142.1 GCA_937991785.1 uncultured bacterium
TGCTCTTTGGCGCGGCGGATACTGGGACGGCTAAGTATGCGGCGGGAGGCTCAGCCTCAGCAGGGTCGGCCCGGCCCGCCCAGGCAGGGAACGGCTCCCGCGGCGGAGGCGACGGCGAAGGGGGAGTGCCGGGAGGAGTCGCGGGCGGGATAGGCGCGTCGGCGATCGGAACCGCCGCTCCCTGCTGCGGCGCGGGGACGGAGCGTGCGCCGTCAGATGGAGAGTTGAAGAGAGGAGTCCCGTGGCCGCTGTCGCGGTTCTGGTTCAATTCCGGGATCGCCGTCCTGCTTATGTGGCTCATGGCCCGTCACAATACTTGGAAGTCTCTCTGGCCGCTGTTCGGATCGGGCAACCAGCTCTTGGCGGCGCTGACGTTGCTTACGGCCTCCTTGTGGCTTTTGAAACGGCGCCGCCAGGCATATTTCACTATGATCCCGGCGGCGTTCATGATATTGACAACGATCGGGGCGCTTGTCTACATGCTCGCGTTCAAGTATCTTCCGGCAAAGGATAAAAACTGGACGCTGATATTTGCCGATGCCGCGCTTTTCTGCCTGGCCTCGGCTATGGGCGCGATGGCCGTACGGGCGATCGCAGGACTCCGGCGCATGGGCGATCCCGCGGGCGCGCGGCCGGCGGCTTGAGCTGGCGAGCGCCGCGAGATAGGGAGATGCAAATGAAGCTGGGAGAAAAATTTCCCGAGAAAGCGGCAAAGATGGCCTCGAACCATGGCCGGAAATTCGCGGCCGAATGCGCCCCGGGGGAGGAAATAGAGGGGATATTCCTAGTCAGGGAATCGCAACTGAGAACCGCAAGGAGCGGCGCGCCGTATATCGGCGCCACGCTTGCCGACAAGACCGGTACTCTCGAGGCGAAGAAGTGGGATTCCAGCGAGGAAGAGTTCGCGCGGTTTCGGGCGGGGATGTACGTCAAGGTCAGGGGAAGGGTAGAAGAGTGGCAGGGAACCAAGCAGATAAAGATAGATAAGTTCCGCGAGGCCGCCGAGGGCGAAATAAATCCGGAGGATTTCATGCCGGTTTCTTCCCGCCCCATCGAGGCTATGGAAGAGGAGCTGCTAGGTGCGGTAAAGAACGTAGGCAATGAAGATATCCGGCGGGCGTTGGATGCCGTTTTTGGAGACGAGCGGCTTCGGAAGGCCTTCCTGCGCTCGCCGGCGGCCAAGGAACTCCATCACGCATGGATAGGCGGCCTGGCCGAACATACGCTATCGGTGGTCGCTACAGCTGAAGCCGTGTGCCGACAGCAGAAGACCCTGCGGAGAGATATATTGATCGCCGGCGCTTTGCTGCACGACATCGGAAAGACGGAGGAAATAAGCCCCTCGGCGGGATTCCCCTACACCGACGCCGGCGGGCTGCTCGGACATATATTGCTGGGCGCTTTGATCGTAGATCGCAGCCTGTCGAAGCTGAAGGATTTTCCCGAGCCCGTCCGGCTCCACCTCCTCCATATGATCGCCTCCCACCATGGGACCTTGGAATTCGGGGCCGTCAAAATGCCGGCAACGGCGGAGGCGATAGCGCTGCATCACATCGAGTGCCTCGACGCCAAAATCCAAGGCAGAAGGTCGGCTATCGAGAAGGAGCCGGAAGGAAGTGAAGGCGGCTGGACCGACTTCCTGCGCATCGCAAACTCGAAAATATTCAAAGGATAGCGCAGAAGGACGCGGCATGTTGCCGCAGGGATTGGGCGGGGGAACTCGCCGAGTTTTCCCGAGCAAGGTCGGGTCACTTTGCGTAAGGCAGAGCGGCGGCGATAAGTTGCTGAACGGTCAGGGGGCCGCGCGCTTCGCGGCGGGCGCGGAGTACGGCCGCGACAGCAGCGTCGCGGCCGACCTGCTGGAGCTTCTGGATTGCAGCCACGGCAGTCTCGCCGTCCTCGTCCATCGCCGACAGCTGCGCCAGGACCGAACCTCCAGCTGTGCCTTGTCCGGCCTCGAGTACGCCCTTAAGCTCGAGTACTATGCGCTTCGCCGTCTTGTCGCCTATCCCTTTTATTTTTTTGAGAAAAGCCACGTCGCCGCGCAAGACGGCATCCCTCGCTTTTGTCCAGTCACACCCGGACAGGAGAGCCACGGCCGTACTCGGCCCCACTCCCGAAACTCCTATCAGCTTTAGGAAGAAGTCGCGTTCGCCCTCCGTCTCGAATCCGAATAGCGTCAAGGAATCCTGGGTAACGTGGAGATATGAGAACAGCTCGACTTCCCGCCCGACGGGAGGCAACCTATCGTATGTGGATGCGGAAACTTTCAGAAGATAGCCCACTCCGCCGGCATTCACTACGGCGCATCCGGGAGGCTTGGCCGCTAAACGTCCATTGAAGCAATAAAACATCGGCCCGCTTTTCTCCGGGAAAGGGCTCAGACGCTCCTGAGCGAAAGGCCGTGTTCCGAAAGCCGCTGCTTGATTTCGTTAAGCGATGTTTGGCCGAAGTTCTTCACAGCCAAAAGTTCTTTCTCGGTCTTCTGGACTAGATCCCCCAGCGTCTGTATATTGAGTTTAGCCATGCACTTGCGGCTGCGCACCGAAAGTTCTATCTCCGATATCGGTTTGGCAAGCACGGCATCGTCGCCTCCGGGCTGGCCCGGCTTGCCCTGCGTCCGCGCCGCATGCTCGGGCTTCGTCATCCCCAAGCGCAACCCCTTGGATTCGAGCAAGTTCTTTATCTCGCGCAGCGAAGTCTCGCCGAAATTCTTATACGAAAGCAGTTCATTCTCCGTCTTTTTCACCAAGTCGCCGAGCGTGCGAACGTTCATCTTTGCCAGGCAGTTGCGGCTTCTTACCGACAGCTCGAAATCGGACACCGGCATCCGCAGGATCGCCTCCATCCTTTCGGATTCCTTCCGCTCGGTCTCATCGTAATACATGTCGAGCGATTCGATGGCATTCTTCAGGTACAACGCGGCCCGTTTGTTGCCAGGATCCACCTTGAGTGCCTCGCGGTAACATCTTATGGCTTCCTCGTAATTGTCCGCGTCTTCGAAGAGGAGCCCCAGGTTGCACATGGCTGAAACGAACAGGCTGCCGTCGCCAGCGATGGTCTTGTAGAGCGCTATCGCCTTCCCGTCTTCGCCGTGCAGGTCCATATGGTAGGCCAGCCTGAATACGGCCGGAGCGTAGGCGGCGTCCATGTTCAGCGCCTGTTCGTACAGCGAACACGCGCCCTCTATGTCCCCCATGTCCTCTAGGCAAAGCGCCTTGCTGTAGAGTAGGGAGGGGGAAGATTTGCCTGACGCTTCGAGCTTTCCGATCGCTTCCATTGCTTCCGATACCTTGCCCGCCCCGCGCAGGGCCTTAGCGTACTCGACGGTCGGACCTGCGGCGTCTGGAAGCTTTTCCGCAGCATCCTTGAGCAGCGGCACGGCTTCGCCGAAACGTCCCATCTCCACGGCCGCCATTCCCCGGAGGAACGAGGCCATCGGCGTATTCGTACCCTTCAGCGCTTCTTCGACCTTTTCTGCGAGCCCCACTATCCAGTAGTAGGCGGCCTCCCTGCAAGCCGCCTCCTCGCGCGGAATGCCCGGCTGGGCACCGCTCATCCTGGCTTGAAGCGCCCTGCGTTCCGGCGCGTATTTCCGCGCCAAATCCGCAATGCGCAGGTAATCATCTGCGCTTATCTCCTGCTTGCGCAATATTTCTTCGATCTCCGTAACGACCGCGTTTTCCTCGACGCTCATGCCCCCTCCGCTTAATCTTACTCTTCAAGGCTCCTCCGCGAGCCGCTCCAGCGCTTCCGGCTCCGCCGGCGCGCCGTCTTCGTTACCCAAAGCGCCTCGCCATGACGCATCCATCCCAGAAGATGCGGATGCCAAGCGACGACAACACTAACCCGGCAATTAGTTACCCGTTCGCTGCTTGCTTGCAAGCGCATTTACGGGCGTCGCCCCCTTTAGGGTGCATGGCCATAAATGTGCAGATATCATGGGCAAGCGGAGAAGGTCGGGCGGTAACGTCCGATAGCTCGGCATCGCGGACAAACCGCTTTCACCCTTCCGCTGCACTTCGATCAGTCCGACCCTCCTCCTCCTCGGGGTAAAGCCTCCTTGGCAAACCCTAACTGAAAAGAGAGTCGGTGTCTGCCAATAAAAACTTTACGCGGTTACGGCCATGCACCCCCTTTCGGGAAGCATCGGGATCCGGGCGCCAAAACTTCGCGCATTAGCGGCCGTGCCCCCCCGGGATGATTTAAGGCAATAATTGCTTGCGATCCCAAGTGTAGAGGCTAAAGTTCCCGAATTAATTTTAGAGAGTCATTTCCCTCTGCAGGCGGTCTTTTCAGAGCATGACATTGGTATGCTAGGAAGGGTCGGATCTGTCGAGGGGACTTTAATCAAGGTTCGTCTGCACAAGGCTTGGCGGTTCGGCACATAGGCGGGCGGACGGAGGGCATGAAGATGAACGCCGATGCTGGGGGAGGGAACATAATACCCGTCGTCAGGCCGACGCTGCCGGAGTTAGACGGCGTCGCGGAGGCGCTCCGGCGGGCGTGGAAGTCCGGGATCGTAACGTGCGGAGCCGAGGTGGCGGAGCTAGAACGGATGGCCGCTGAAGAGGCCGGGACGGACCACGCCGTGGCATTTTCGAGCTGCACATCGGCGCTCATATTGTCGCTCCAAGCGATGAAGCTGTCCGGAGAAGTGATATTGCCCAGCTTCACGTTCGCGGCGACGGCGCTGGCGGTGGTCAGGAACGGCTTGACGCCGGTGTTCGTGGATTGCGAGCCGGATACGTTTACCGTAAGCCCGGATGCCGTGAAGAAGGCCATCACGAAAAAGACGTGCGCGATAATGCCGGTGTACGTGTTTGGGCTGCCGCCGGACTGGGATGCGCTGGCGGAAGTATCGCGCCGTACCGGTGTGCCGATCATAAGCGATTCCGCGCAGGGATTTGGAGCATCCTACAGGGGTAAGCCTGCCGGAGGTTTCGGCAGGATCGAATGTTTCTCGCTGTCGCCGACGAAGGTCGTCACCGCCATAGAGGGAGGGATGGCGACTACCGACGATGCTGAAATCGCGTCGGTCCTGCGAAGACTGCGGGATTACGGCAAGGCGGCCGACGGGGAGGATATGGAGCACATCGGGCTGTCGGCGCGCCCCAGCGAGATGCACGCGGCCGTCGGCCGCCTCTCGATGGCGAGAACCTCGGAGCTTGTCGCGCGGCGGCGGGAGCTGATGGCCGAGTACCGCGAGCGGCTGGCCGGAATACCAGGCGTCTCGTTCCAGACCATGCCGCCGGGCCGGGAGACGAGCGGGAATTACTTCGTCATCCTTGTGGACCCCTCGAAGGCCGCGCGCGACCGTGATTCCCTCTACAAAGAGCTGAAGGCGCGGGGTATCCAGACAAAGCGGTACTTCTATCCGCCGGTCCACAGACAAACGGCATACCGCGCGGCAGGGCGCGCGGGAGGAACGCTGGAGGTCACCGAGACGGTCAGCGCCAAGTCCCTGGCCCTACCCCTGTATACCCATATGGATGTCCAGCTCATAGCGGAGATAGCGGATACCGTAAGGAGACTGTTGTCCTGATGCCGAAAGACCTGAAAGCTCTCGCGATGGCGCATCGCCGGGCAGCCCTAATGCTTGCCCATGCCGTCATATTCGCCTTAGTGCACTGGCTGGCCTTCGCCCTGCGTTTCGACGTCTCCGCCGATCAGCCGTTCTTCATAGATATGCATCCGAAGTATGCCCCCCTGTTCGCCGTCACGCTCGCCCTAGCGACGGGCCTCAAGATGTTTGTCTTCGCGCACTTCCGGCTGTTCAGCGGCTGGTGGCGCTACGTGGGGATAAGCGATGCGATCAACATAGCGAAGGCATCTACTATATCTTCGATCATATTCGCCGTGGCAGTCTTCCTGTTGCTTTCGCCGCATGGCTATCCGCGTTCGATTCCCCTCCTGGACTGGATGCTCACAATCCTGGCGGTCGGAGGGCTGAGGATATCGGCAAGGGCCTTGCGAGAGAAGCGATTGTGGCGCGCGACCGCACTTTCCGCCAAGCGCGTGCTGATAGTCGGCGCCGGCGATGCGGGCGAAACGCTCGCGCGCGAAATCCTCAGCAGACCTCACCTGAACTATGTGCCCGTGGGGTTTCTGGATGACGATCCGTCCAAACACGGAGCGTACATACATGGCACAAAGGTGTTCGGGGGAACCGACGAACTAACGGATGTCGCCGCGAGCCTGAATGTATCGGAGGTCCTCATAGCAATCCCTTCGGCCGGAGGCGCGGTCGTGAAACGGATAGTGGAGATGTGCAAGAAGGCGGGCATCGAGCACAAAACGCTGCCGGGGCTCGAAAGCCTCATAGATGGACGGGCTACGGTGAGCGCCCTGAGGAAGGTGACCATCGAGGATCTCCTTCGCAGGGAACCGATCCGCCTTGACGAGCGTGCGATAGGCGGGCTGGTCAGGGACAAGGTCGTCCTCGTCACCGGTGCCGGCGGTTCGATAGGTTCCGAGATATGCCGCCA
>CALKMO010000143.1 GCA_937991785.1 uncultured bacterium
CATGAACAGAGAAGCGGTCGCAGGCGAAAGACCGAACATCGTGTTGTTTCTGGTGGACGATATGGGATGGCAGGATACCTCCGTCCCCTTTTACTCCAAGCGCACGCCGTTCAACGATTTTTTCAGGACGCCTAACATGGAGACGCTCGCCCGCCAGGGAACGCTCTTTACTGACGCCTACTCGGCGCCTGTCTGTTCGCCGACCAGGACATCCCTGATGACCGGCCAGAACGCGGTCAGGCACCGCGTCACGAACTGGACCCTCCTGCGGGATACCGATCATTCGCACGAGGGGGAGAGGCTGAAATCTCCGCGCGGTTGGCGGATGAACGGCCTTCAGCCCGACGCCGTAACATTGCCGATGCTCCTCAGGCGTGCCGGATACCGTACCATTCACTGCGGCAAGGCGCACTGGGGAGTGCATGGCACTCCAGGTTCGAACCCGCTCAACCTCGGCTTCGACGTCAACATCGCCGGTCATGCCGCCGGCGCGCCTGGAGACTATCGCGGGGAAAAATTCTACGGCAACGACGAAAACGGCGCGTACACGCCGCCCTGGGGAGTCCCGGGCCTCGAAAAATACCACGGGACCGATACCCATCTGACGGATGCGCTCACCATCGAGGCGATCTCGGAGATCGCCAAGAGCCGCGAAATGAACCGGCCTTTTTTCCTCTACATGTCCCACTACGTCGTGCACACCCCGATCCAGGAACACAAGCCGTACGTCCATAATTACAGGGGGCGGAACTATCCGGGGACGGGGATCCCCATCCCGGATGTGGAGGCAAACTATGCGTCAATGGTCGAGGGCATGGACGCCAGCCTTGGCGCGATACTCTCGAAACTCGAGGAGTTCGGGGCGGCGGAGCGGACGCTCGTCATTTTCTATTCCGACAACGGAGGGCTGAGCGCGCATACGCGCGGAACGACGCCTCTCGGCACCGGCACGGACACGCACAACCGGCCGCTCCGCGAAGGGAAGGCATCGGCCTACGAGGGCGGGATCCGCGTCCCGGCCATAATTTCATGGGCGCGTCCAGACGCGACATCTCCGTTTCAGAAACGCGCCCGGATCGTACCGGGCATGCGCTCCGCAGTCCCGATAACATGCGAAGATATCCCGGCGACCATACTCTCCGTTGCTGGATGCCGGGAAATGCTGACCGAAATGAAAGGCATGGATGGGCACGACATTACGCCGTTTCTGAGGAGCGAAATGCCGGAGGAAGAACGGCCGCTCATATTCCACTATCCCCACCATTGGCAGCCTCCGGGGAAAGTCTCCGGCCAGGGCTATCAGCCGCACAGTTCCATCAGGCTAGGCAAGTGGAAAGCGATATATTTTTACGAAACGCGACGGTGGGAGTTGTACGACCTGGAGAACGATATCGGCGAGACAACGGACATGGCGCGCGAAAGGCCCGGTATTCTGTTCGGGCTCGCCGCCCGGATGAGGGGAATACATTCCGAAATGGGCGCCCAATATCCCCTGAACAAGGGCACGGGGGAGGATGAACCTCCGGTCTGGCCGGGCGCATCCCCGTAGATTTTCCGCCGGCAATCCTTCACGGCAATGACCGACGCCCGAATCTGCCCGGCGAACTTGGAAGGCAGGCCTTGTGCGGCGGCTCCCTTTGCGGGCATCGCCTTTTTCCGGGCGTTCTTGAAGAAAGCGCTCCTATCCGGTAGAGATATCCGAGGCGCTCGATTGCGCCGCCGTATCTCGTGTCCGCGCGGAAGCTCGCGGGCACCAGGAATAAGGAGCCGCGGATGTTTCATGATCTGCTCAAGACCGTCGCCGAAGCGATGGACGCCGGGGAGTTGATGCGCATCGTCGAGACCATATGGCGGTCTGATCGGGAGTTCACGTTCCACGCCTTCGAAAGGACCCAGCGGAAGATACTCGATATGTGGAAGGCGGCCGGGCTGAAGACGGACATGATCGAGGCTCCGGCCGACGGCGAGACCATATACGGCGACCTGCGGATGCCTATCGCGTGGGACTGCCGGTCGGCCAGGCTGGAGCTGCTGGAGCCTGCGGAACGGCGGTGCGTGCTGGCAGACAGGTCGTCCGATCCCCTGGCGGTCGTGATGTGGTGCGGTCCGACGCCGCCGGGCGGAATCGAGGCCGATCTTGTTCGCGCCGACGACGCGAAGGCGCTGGCGGCCCTCGGCGATTACGCGCGCGGAAAGTTTGTCTACACCAAGAACCATCCCCACGCGCTGAAGGCCGCTGCCCTGAAGGCCGGCGTCGCCGGCATGGTAAGTTCCCACGTCAGATACCCGGACGCCACCCCGGATTCGCGCTTCTGGTGCAACGTCTGGGCCGACGCGCCGGACGGGTGGCCTCAGCGTCGAACCGACGGCCTGCTTCCGTGCATGCTGCTGACGCCAAGGCAGGGCCGCGAGATCGAAGACCTGCTGACGAAGGAGCGGGTCAGGCTCAGGATGGCAGTAGATTCCAATGTGTACGCCGGAAAGATATACATGGCCTCCGGGCTGCTCGAGGGCGAGACGGACGAGGAAGTCCTCATCCTGGGCCACGCTATGGAGCAGGGGGCGAACGATAACGCCACGGGTTGCGCCGTGATAGTCGAGGCGATCCGGACGCTGGCCAGGCTGGTGCGCGATGGGAAATTGCCGAAGCCGCGCAGGACGATACGCGGGCTTCCCGTAAACGAATGCTACGGCACGATAGCTTTCGTCGAGATGCGGCGCAAGGCCGTCCGGAAGACCGTGGCGGGATTGAATGTGGATTCGGTGGGGCGCTGGGCACCGGAGCTGAATGCCGCGCTTAGGTTCACGCCGAACCCCGACAGTCTCCCGTCATTTACCGATACGCTTCTGGATCGGCTGTTGTCCGATCGCCTGGCCTCCGCCGCTCCATTCGCCAAGGTGCGCAGGACGGAGTGGTGCGCGATAGACAATTTCCTTAACGACCCTGCCATAGGAGTCCCCGTTACCGCCATCCATACGAGCGACAAATGGTGGCATTGCGGCTCCGACACGATGGAGAAGATAGATCCCGCGTACCTCGCAGCCGTGGCGGCTGCGTCGGCCGCGTACCTTTACTTTATCGCCGCCGCCGGACGCACCGAGGCGGAATGGCTGGCGACGCAGGCCATGGCGGACTGGGGGGCGAGGCTGGAGCGGGAGATCGCCGCCGCGATGGATCGGATCGCGGCCGCGAAGTCTGCCGGGGACGGGGCGTCGGCACTGCGTGCGGCCTTGGACCGGATGGATTTTCTGTGCTGGGTCGGAGAGAAGACGGCGTTTTCCTCGCTGGGGCTGGTTCCGGCAACCGAGCGGGAAGCGGCCAGGGCTTTTTTCAAGGAACTCGCCGCGCGCGCCAGGCGGAGTTCCGCCTTGGCCAGGAAGTTCCTCGAAAGGACGGCGGGCATCGCTCCGGCCCCGCCCAGGGAATCGCCGCGGATACCGGCCGGCGCGGCCGGTCTGCCGGATTGGGCCGCGGATGCCGGCTGCGTCATCCCGGTCAGGAAGTTTGCCGGAATGTTGACCTACGACGGGATACCGCCTGAACGGCGCGAAGGGAAAGGTTCTCCCATCTGGGATGCGAAGCTAATGCGCGCCATGATGTGGATAGACGGCAGGCGGAACCTGGGTGAGGTCCTGAGGATGGCCTGGCTGGACACTGGTCTGCCCGACCGGAGAATCCTCGACGAAATACTCTTCCTTGCGCGCAACGGGATGGTGGAATGGAAAATCGCGAAATCCGCGAAATGAACGGCGGCGCGCCGGACAAGACGGCCACTTTGCTGCAGCAGGTCTCCCCCGTGAGGACCGAAAGGCTGACGCTTGCCGGCGACAGGATCATAATCAATGTGCATGGGACAGGCGAAAAGAGCGAATTCGCCATTCCATTGAGGGAGATAGACGAGGATTACGTGGAGTGCCGGATGCCGGCCCTATGGGCGGCGGCCCTGTCGCTGGCGGCGGCGGCGTTGGGCGCAGCCGCCTTGGCATGGCCTTTTTATGCAAGAGGCGGTCCGGAAGCTTTGGCCGCCGGCTTCCTGATCTTCGGGGGAATGGCCGCTGCAGCCTACTCGGTTTTCAGGCGCGAGATATGGCCCGGGAGGGTGTTTTGGAGGTTCGGGCCAGTAGTGATCCAGGTTTGTCCCCGCCCCAAGGAAGGGGATGCGCGCATCTTCGCGGAAAAGATGCTGGCGGCCAGGCACGAGGCTTGGAAAAAGGACATGGCGGCGCACGCGCCGCTGGCTTTTCTCGGCGCGGAAATATCAATAGCGGAGGAGATAAAGAGCCTGCACGAATTGGTGGGGCTCGGAGTCCTCACGAAGGACGAGTTCGAGATGAAGAAAAAAGAGCTTCTGGAGAAACTCGCCAGGTATGTCCCCGACGAAACCGACTCTTAAAAGCGCTCTCGATACTCCCGAGGGGCCGTTGAGAGCATCGCTGGTGCAGCGCGGACTGTGGAGGACCACGTCCTTTTTCCTGCACGACGACAGGATAATAGTGGAGTCGCGGACGCCGCTGGGCGCGGAACGCATGATCTACCTGCACAGGGAAATGGCGGAGGACTTTCTGAAGACATCGCGGATAGCAGTCGCATGGTGGCTGGCGTCGCTCTGTTTCTTGCTCGCCAGCGCGACGTACGTCACCTCGGCTGCGGGCGGCGGCGCGAAGGGCGCATCGCTCCCGGTGGCGCTCGGACTGGGAGCGGTCGGAGCGTACCTGGCATGGGAGGCGTGGAAGAGGAGCGGAAGCGTCTTCGCGGTGCCCGGAGCGATGGGACCGATCGTCTTCATGCCGCGGAACCCGTCCGCCACGGAGGTCGAGAAGTTCGTCGAGGCGTGCGTGGAGGCCGTCAGAAAGGACAGGATCAACCTTAGGGAAGCGATCGAGGATTCCGCGATGGGCACGGCCAAATTCGACACGGTGATGGAACTTTTCCGGTTCAAGGACCTTCTGGACCGCGGCATAGTGGCGCGCGATGAGTTCGACGCGGCCGCCGCGACGCTATCGGGAGCCGGCAGGAGGCGGATTGGCTTTGGGCGTTGACAGACCGGAACCTATCGCGAAATACCGAGAAAAAAGGGGGATTTCCCGAATCGTCACGTATTCCCTCTATCCCGGAAAACTGCTGGTCCGAGTTGAGGGCATCGTGGGGATATTCGAGTTCTATGCGGACGTGACGGAGATCGCCGAGGGCCATATCGACAAGCCTTCCGGCTTGGGCTTTTACGGTGTG
>CALKMO010000144.1 GCA_937991785.1 uncultured bacterium
GTCCTACAATACCCAAGGCGTCGCGGACTTTTCCGTTGCGGCACCCGTACCGGTATCGGCGCGGACGGGAAGGCCGTCTTCCCGTTGGGGCGCACTTCAGCCTATGTGGAGGCTCGAATTCTTGCGTAAACACTCGAGCGATTCGCGCATCGCCGCCTCCCGGTCGCACTCCCTCTCGCACGTAACTATCCAAGGCGCGGGGCGGTCGAGCGTGCTAAGTATCGCGATGAGCTCACCTATGGGCAGATCTCCCCTGCCCATCGGCGCCTCCCCGCCGCCGCGGTAGGCATCGGCGCCGCGGAAGTGCGCCGTCCGTGCCGCCATGGGAAGCGCGGCGGCTACGGGATCCTGTCCCCTGCGGACCGCGGCCCCCGGATCGTAAGCGATATCGGCCCCTCCTTGCGGATCCAACTCCTTTACGAATTTCAAAAACGTCTCGAGCGGCTCTCCGCAAGGAACGAGCGCCAGCCGGACGCCGCGCCGCATCGCCTCCACGGCCAGCACCCGCCCTGCCTCCTTTATGAACTTCAACGGCGGTTCGTCGGCCGGCGGGATGAAGCCTAGCGGCAGCGTCACCGAATGGCACCCCATGGCCCGCGCGACATCCATGGCGCCTAGCGTCCGGGAAATCAGCCGGTCGAGGGCGGCGGCGTCGGCAAAACGCCGCCCTCCCGGGTCGGCCCACAGCGACGCCGGTATGAGTCCGGCGCTACGTATTGCGTGCGCAAGATCGCGCCTCCCCGTCCCGGAAAGGCGCTCAGGGGCGACTTCCTCGCCAAAGGCGTATATCTCGACCGCCATGTACCCCATGCCTGCCGCCTTCCGGAACCCTTCCTTGAGCGGTAGTTTCAAATCGTCCACCCGTAAACCGAAAATCGTTCCACTGCGCGAAGCCATGCCTCTTCCCGATCCTCCAACCTCAACAGGCTGAGATCCCCACTCCAAAAAAAGGAACGTCACTATCGCTCCACCAGAGGCTGCGGCCTCCGGATAATGTGCAGCAGGTTTCCCTCCGGGTCGCGGAAAAACCGGACCTTGGTTCCCTTGGCGTCGATGGGGTCGCCTTCGAGTCTTCCGCCGGCCTTGCGTATATGCTCGACTGCAGCCTCGTAATCTTTCACGCGTATGGCGAGGTGCACGTAACCCCGGTCGAAGTTGTGCTTCTCGCCGGCGGGCGATGTTTTCGCCGGAAGTATCTCGACCATGTCGCCGGCCGGAGTGGCCAAAAATACCGTCGGAGGGTTGGCGTCCGTCCTCATCACCTCGCGCCATCCGAACGTATTTTTATACCAATCGGCGAGCGCCGCCGTATCTCCAGCAGCCACCCCCACATGTTCGATCGCGGCGAATTCGCCGCCCTTCCCGTCCGTCTTCTCCTCCATCTCCCCGCCTCCTCCCTCGTCTTAGCCGGGCCTCGCACAATGCCGACGCCGCTTCTTCCACGCTTATTTGGCGCCATCCCGCGTTCGACTACTATCGGTCCTTTGGCAGCCACATGCCTCCCGTCCGTTTACGGCCGCGCCCACACGCACCCCCCGCGCGTTGTAAACGCCGGCGGCTCCGAATATTCCCGCGGGCGAGGCGTAACGGCACGGCATTCATTTTCCGGGGATCCGGGATCGCAGCAAGCTAATGTGTCAATCGCGGCCTTCGGAAGACCCCGGCGCCTGAGAGGCGGCGCCGGGCCCTTCCCTGCGCCGAGCGGCTGCAGTAGGCTTCAACCCCGGAGATATCTTCCAGCCGGCGTGCGCGGTTCCTGCGCGTTCGTAGGGGCCGACATCCGGCATGCCTATCCTGACGTTCCCGTCGAAATCGTCCCACGGAACGTCGGGATCGCCCCGCCAGCCCTTGTCCGCAAAAGAGTCGGACAGAGGATAGAACGCCTTCATCGCCGCGTCATATTTCGGGGGACCCGGCACGGCGTTATCGCCCAAAATATCGAGCCTCCAGTAATTGTGCGTCAGCAGGCCCTTCGGCTTTCCGGTTACGCCTCCGTCCACGATGTTGTTGGCGAAGATTACATCCAAGTCCCCGGCGAACGATACCGCGGGTTCTCCGCCACCGCTCCAGAGCAGATTATTGAACGCCTTGACCGTCGAACCCGGTCCGGGCCTGGGCTTCCCTTCCGGTCCGAGGCGAAGCACGGCCTTGCCGGGTCCGAGGAATATGTTGTTGCGCACAACGGCGTTGCCGTTGATCTGGACGACGTTGTCCTTCGCTCCCCAGCAGACGTTTCTCTCGACAATGTTAGGGGGACCCGCCTCGACGTTTTCGACGAATATGCACGGGAATTTGGTGTCGTGGATGACGTTGTCGCGAACCGCGTTGCCCACGCTCCCGGCGTTTATTTCTATGCCGTCTCCCTGGTCCCCGCCGGTGTGATGTATCCAGTTCCGTTCGAAAACAGAATTCACGACCACGCCGCTCCCGTCCTGCCTGCCCAGATACATTCCCTCCCCGTGTCCCCCCGTCCTCCATATTCGGCAGCCGCGCACGATCAGGCGCTCAACGCGCTCCACGCCGGAGCAGCTTATCGCAGCCCCGCCTATGTCATGGATCGAACAGTCCTCTATGACGACATCTTCGCATCGCCCCGCGAACTTGAACGCGTCGTACTGAGGTGCACCCCGCGCGCCGATTATCTCCAGGCTGGCGAACCGCACGAAACGGCAGTCTCTCAAAAAGAAAAGGTGCCATTCCGAGCTTTCTATTGTCGTCTTGCCTTCGTTCGATCCTTTTATGGTTATCCATAAATCGGGCTTGCCGCGCTTCGTCACGGAAATCCGCCTCGAACGGTGAACGCCCGAAGCGAGGACGAGCTCGTCGCCCGGCGAAAGCGCGTCCACCTTGGCCTGCAGATCGTCCCCCGGCGCCGCCGAGACGGAGGCCGCGCGTGCGCCCGCCGCCGAGATCGAAACGCAAAATGCCGGTACGACCGCCCATGACGCGCGCATCGGCTCCTCCATCCGCCGCCGCCGAAGTAGGGATGCCGGCGCAGGCGCTCTCCGAAGATAAATACACCGGAGACCCTCCTGCGAGCATACCGAGCGCGGAATCGCGGCCATTCCATGGCGAGGCGCCGGTTGATTATTGTCTCGATTGTCGCGAAGGGGGCGCCCATCCCTTGAGAACGATAAATGCCTCGGGCGCCGAAATGGAGGACCGGACGTTAGCGCGGCGTATTCGAAAAATACTCCGTCGTCTGAAATCCCGCGGATGCGTGTGCGCGCGAATCGCGTCAGTTGCCGTTCAGTCGGCGCATGACCAGCCCCGACAGAAGCTTCGGGTAGAAATACGTGGATTTGTGCGGCATTTTCTCTCCCGCGGCGGCCACGGCGCGAACCTGGTCTATCCTCGTCGGCCTTAGTATGAATGTCGCCTCGTGGTCGGCGGCCGGGCCGACGGTCCTGTCCAGGGCTTCCGCAGCATCCTTGACGTAAGTTATCTGCTCTCCTCGTCCGATCGCCTCGCGGGTCATCCCGAGACACCGTTCGAGAAGCAGCGAGTGGAGCGCGGCGACATCCAGCTCGCGATAAGCGTCGCTCATGCCCGGCAGCGCATCCTTCATCGGCTCCATGGACGCCAGCGTCAAGGTATACAACCCGCCCGTTCGCCGGACGGCAAGCCCTATGACGGCAGGCCCCGCGGCGTCGCCCGAGGCGAGGCGTTCGAGCTCGCCGCGATCCGCTTCCTTCAGGCGGAAATACTTATCGGCGGCAGCCGGAAGCTTTTCCGCGAGCGATCCCGCGGACCGCTTAATCAACCGGTGGGTCGGCAGTATGACAAGCCCTGGATCGCTCATCGGCACGCACATCATCATCACGTCGTCGTACGGACGCGTCCCAAGAGGTCCTTTGTAATTTTCCGCCGCGCGCCTCTCGTCTCGGTAGTTCAGCGCCGTCTCGTACCTGTGGTGCCCGTCGGCTATGAATATGGGCCGGGGTTTAATCGCCTCGGCAAGCCTGCCTATCATTCCTGCGTCGGATACGGCGTAGAGCCTATTCAGCACTCCGGCGTCTTCCTTCACCTCGATATGGTCGCGGCAGGATGAAACCGCTTCTTCCAGTAGGGCGGAAAGCGAACGATCGTCATCGGGCGTAAGACCGAAGACGGGACTGAGGTTGGCTTTGGTAGCCTTGAGAAGGTGCATCCGGTCGGCCTTGGGTGCACTGAAGGTTTCTTCATGAGGGAAAACTGTCCCCTGGCCGAACGGCGACATCTCGATAGCGCATATGATTCCGCGCCTGGTCAAATCTCTGCCGGCCGCGCGGAACCGCTGCTCGTACACGTAGACCGCCGGCTGAAGGTCCTCGACGAGGATGCCCTTGGCTATCCACGACTCAAGGTCCCGCTTCGCGCGCGTGTACCGGTTGTCGTCGGGGCCGTCGCCGTCGTACTGGCGGCCGAGGATCAGGCGCACGACGTTGTAGGGGCTTCTCCGATAGAGAGCCTCCTGCATCTCCGCCGATATCACGTCGTACGGAGGCGCCACCAAGTCGTCCATCCTGCCTGCCCTTGGCGCATATCTCAATGCCCGGAAAGGTCTGAGTGTAGCCAAGTTACATTCCTCCGCCGCCAAAATCCGAAGGGCGCAGCGCCAAATAAAAGCCGCCGCTCCCGTTCCCTATCCGTCCCTCGCATCTCTTGCAGGGGAATCGGTCGCGTTCCGCGATTCGCCGTACATGTTAATTTTGCCGGCGAGGCTGTCAAATGCCGAGATGTTGTCTTGGCGGGAGCCGGCTCGACCCGCGCTTCCGACACGTACGTCCCATCCGCGAATCGTGTCGCGCGCGGGATAAAATAAAAAAGGCCCCGGCGCTTTCGCGTCAGGGCCTTTGATGTAAAGAAAAACCCGGCGGCGACCTACTTTCCCGGCATGTCAGCCAGTATCATAGGCGCAGGAGGGCTTAACGACCGAGTTCGGAATGGGATCGGGTGTGGCCCCTCCGCTATGGCCGCCAGGAAACTTGAAGACGAACGGGAGGCCGGAAGACCGCCGCAAAGCAGCCATTCAGCCAAGACCGATCCCCGCCGAAAACAGCAGGGGAACGAATAAAGGTGGTCAAGCAATGGGCTGATTAGTACCGGTCAGCTGAGAGGGTATTCCCCTCTTGCACACCCGGCCTATCTACGTCGTGGTCTACGACGAGCCTCATTTGGATCCCTAGTCTTGGGGGAGGCTTCACGCTTAGATGCCTTCAGCGTTTATCCGTTCCGGACATAGCTACCCAGCGGTGCGCCTAGCGGCACAACTGGAACACCAGGGGTCCGTCCCACCCAATCCTCTCGTACCAGGGTGAATTCCCCTCAAGGATCCTGCGCCCACGGCAGATAGGGACCGACCTGACTCACGTCGGTCTAAACCCAACTCACGTACCGCTTTAATGGGCGAACAGCCCAACCCTTGGGACCGACTACAGCCCCAGGATGCGACGAGTCGACATCGAGGTGCCAAACCTCCCCGTCGCTATGGACGCTTGGGGGAGATCAGCCTGTTATCCCCGGGGTACCTTTTATCAGTTGAGCAACGGCCCTTCCACACGGGACCGCTGGATCACTAGGCCCTGCTTTCGCACCTGCTCGACGTTTATGTCTCGCAGTTAAGCTCGCTTCTGCCCTTGCACTCCACGCACGATTGCCAACCGTGCTGAGCGAACCTTTGGACTCCTCCGTTACCTTTTGGGAGGAGACCGCCCCAGTCAAACTGCCCGGCTACCACTGTCCCGAGTCCCGCTTCAGGGAGCCCGGTTAGAATCGTCATGCCCGAAGGGCGGTATTTCAACGGCGACTCCACTCCGGCCGAAACCGGAGCTTCAAAGTCTCCCGCCTATCCTACGCAACGAACACGAAGACCCAATAATAGCGTACAGTAAAGGTCCACAGGGTCTTTCCGTCTTGCCGCGGGTAGGTGGCATCTTCACCACCGCTACAGTTTCGCCGAGCCTCTCGTGGAGACAGCCGCCAAGTTATTACGCCATTCATGCAGGTCGGAACTTACCCGACAAGGAATTTCGCTACCTTAGGACCGTTATAGTTACGGCCGCCGTTAACCAGAGCTTCGGTTCTGAGCTTCGCCCCCGAAGGGACTAACCCATTCCCTTAACTTTCTGGCACAGAGCAGGCGTCAGTCTGCATACGTCCTCTTTTGGAGTTTGCGCAGACCTGTGTTTTTAGTAAACAGTTCCTTGGCGCCTTTCACTGCGGCCCCCCGGTTCCCTTGCGGGCGTTCTCCAGGGGACACTCCTTCTCCCGAAGTTACGGAGCCAATTTGCCGAGTTCCTTCACGAGAGTTATCTCGAGCCCCTTAGGCTACTCGCCTCGCCTACCTGTGTCGGTTTGTGGTACGGGCACCGGCTTCGTCCTCGCGCCGCTTTTCTTGTCAGTGTGGCTTGGGACCGAACAGCCCTTTATGGGGGCCCGCGGAGCTAACCCGCGTACAGTCCTCATCGCCTCCTGCGCACGACGCGACTCAACCTACGCCGGCGGGGCCGGATTATTAACCGGCTGTCCATCGGCTACGCCTTTCGGCCTCGCCTTAGGTCCCGCCTAACCCTGGGAGGAATGACCTTGCCCAGGAAACCTTAGGCTTACGGGGAGGAGGATTCTCGCCTCCTTTATCGCTACTCGTGTCCGCAGAATCACTTCCATGCAGTCCAGAGAAAGCTTTCGCCTCTCCTTCGCCCCACATGGAACGCTCCCCTACCGATGGCGGAAACCCACGTCCCGCCATCCTACGGTTTCGGCACAGACCTTATTCCCGTTAATTTTCGGCGCAGGAATGCTCGACCAGTAAGCTGTTACGCACTGTTTAAATGATGGCTGCCTCTAAGCCAACATCCTAGCTGTCAGCGCAGTCCCACATCCTTAGTCACTTAGCCGACTTCAAGGGCCTTAGCTGGCGGTCTGGGCTGTTTCCCTCTCGACCGTGAAGCTTATCCCCCGCGGTCTGACTCCCGTGATACGGCGCATGGTATTCAGAGTTTGATTGGGTTTGGTGGCCCGGTAAGGCCCCTAGCCCATTCAGTACTTTACCCCCATGCGCTATTACACGAGGCTAGCCCTAAAGCTATTTCGGGGAGAACCAGATATCACCGGGTTCGATTAGCCTATCACTCCTAACCACAGGTCATCGCACCGTTTTTCAACACAGACGCGTTCGGACCTCCACGGATTTTTACATCCGCTTCATCCTGCCCATGGTTAGATCACAACGGCTTCGGGTCTGACCCCAGCAACTTAACGCGCATTTCGCACTCGGTTTCCCTTCGGCTTCGGCCCTGAAGGCCTTAACCTTGCTGCGGAGGTCAACTCGCGGACTCATTCTTCAACAGGCACGCTGTCAGCAAGGGCCTTTACGAGCACCCAAGCCTCCAACCGCTGTGTAGGCGTACGGTTTCAGGTTCTTTTAACTCCGCTTTTCGCGGTTCTTTTCATCTTTCGCTCGCGCTACTCTTTCGCTATCGGTCGCTCAGTAGTATTTAGCCTTGGAGGGGGGTCCCCCCGGATTCAGACCGGATTTCCCGTGCCCGGCCTTACTTGGGATACCCGCGGGAAGAGGATTCGCCGAGCTACTACACCCGGCTCGCGCTTTCGCCTACGGGCCTATCACCCTCTATGGCCGACCTTTCCATGTCGTTCGGCTAGCACGTCCCTTTTTAACTCCCCCGGCGTTCTGCGGAACGCCATGCGGATTCCCTCGACACCGCCGGCACAACGGCCGCAGCCTTGGCATACCGACGGTTTAGGCTTCTCCGCTTTCGCTCGCCGCTACTAACGGAATCGCGATTGCTTTCTTTTCCTGCAGGTACTGAGATGTGTCACTTCCCTGCGTTCGCTGAACCTCCCCCTATGGATTCGGAGGAGGCAACCCTTGCGGGTGGATTGTTCCATTCGGAAATCCCCGGATCAATCCCTGTTTGCGGGTCCCCGAGGCTTATCGCAGCTTACCACGTCCTTCATCGCCTCTGAGCGCCTAGACATCCACCATACGCCCTTAGTAGCTTGACCACCCTTATTCGCGCCCCCGCCGCTTGCGCGACGGTTGCAGAACGAACGCGTCTATCGACGGGTTCACGGGCGGTCTCGGCAGAATCGGCAATCTTGCAGCGGTTCTGCCAACCTCTCCGTCCGTCTTCAGTTGTCAAAGAGCACACCCGGAAACTGTTGCGTCAAGCGCGACAAAATACCCCCGCCCTTATCTTGTCCCCCCCTTATTCAATTGTCTTTCGGGGAGGAAACCGCGGAAGGATTATTGTCGGCTCGCTCTTGCCAACGCTACAGCCTCCTTCGCCTTAACGACAAAAGGGAGTATATCCCGCCCGCTGAAGTTGTCAAGTCTCCTCGGTAAAAATTTTTTGAAAAAGATGCCCAAACATCATGGCCAGGCGCAGAGTGACATTGAGATGCTCACGCGGCATGCGGCAGGAAAAACCGTATGGGCACAAGACATCCCGGACTCCTACGTTCTCCATGGGATGCACCGCCCCATGGATCTTATCCGGATCCGACTCTCCATCGCGGATTCGAATCGCGCTCGATGCGGCATATCTCAATGAAGAGGCGGTTCGCCTCCTGTCTGAGGCGCAGCTTTTCCCTTTCGGATTTCAGCCTCGCGGCTTCCCTATAGGCTGCGATCAGTTCCATCCTCCGGCGATGCATCTCGATCCAATCGTCAACATTTATAGGCGCGACGCTGGAACGGATGCCTGAATTCGCGCCTTCCGATGCAGTCTCGGCCGCCGTTGTCCGCGCGGCGCGCAATATGCGCCTCGGTCTTTCCGATGCGAGCCCTGACGTTCCGGCGATCCCGTCGTTCATGGGCGCTTCTCCTCTCCTGACAGCATGTTGCGGATATCCGCCATTTTGAATCCTTTCTTTTTCAGATCTACGATCTTCGCCAGCCGCTCGAACACATCCTCCCCGTAAAGTCTTTGGTTGCCTTCGGTCCGATCCGCCTCGCAGATCAATCCCATGACCGTGTAGTTGTGGATGGTCTGCCTGGAAAGGTTCGTGTACCGCATTATCTCGCCTATGCGGTACAGCTTGCGCGGCTGGAATCGGCCGCCCTTTTCGGCTTCAGACGTTTTCTCCTCCATGCCGGTTCCCCACCGCATCGCATCCCATTCGAACATCGTTTCGCCCTCTGCCGCCCGGATCCTTGCCGCCCGCCGCCTTCGCCAGATTCCTTGTCGCCAGATGCTCCCAATGCCTTCCTCCTGTCGAATCGGCCTTACAGAGCGTTTCATCGGCAATCCGGCCGTCCGACTTCAGAAAAAATTCGATATGCTACGGGATGCGGACTGCGCCGCGGGGGATATTCTCCCGCCCGCGGCAGGGCTCGGAGCGCCACGTCCCCGGCGGGCGCGCGCCGGTTCGCCTAAGACTCTTCCCGCCCGGCGGTCCGGCGGCGGGCGATCCATATGGCGCGCCCGCGCCTGTAGCGCGGCGCATTGGCGGCGCCGACCCAGGCGGACGCATCCTCGATCCTGCGCGCGACCAGGTCCAGCAGATCGCCGGCGGGCATGACGGTTCCGATCGCGATCCCGGCGGCCTCAGCCAGAGTGGCGCCGGCGCGAAGGTCCTCTTCGCGTTCGGCTTCCGGCTTCGCGCACCCATCCACGGTCATATCGAGACACGCCAGGCATACATCGTCGTAGTCGTCGGTCACTTCTACAGGGATTCCCGGCTCCTCTTCGATCCGGTCCAGCACCTCGTGGAATCCCTTCCTGGCCGCAGGCGGCCTGGGCCCTCTCGGGCGCTCGCCAATGCATGCCAGCAGCATCGGGATATGGTTCGCTCGCAGCCGCAGGCGATATCCCGCGCCGTTTACTCCCGGCCCTTCGGAAATCAGCCGCGCGACGCGCTCCAGCCGCCAAGCCTCGTACGCCTTCCTGGCGGCATCCAGCGCCGCCGGGAACGAGCGGGTCAAGGCCAGGTTCTTGGCCTCATCAAGCAGTTTGCCGTACCTGTCGAGCGAAGAGAACTCCGGCCTGTCTCTGATCGCCTCCTTGAGCGCCTCCCTGGCTCTCCGAAGATTTTCCGCGGCATCCATTCGGCGCACTTCTCCGTCTGGCGCCGCTCCGGCGCCAGGCGGCCGTCCGGGCCGGCCGCCTTTCCCCTCATGCGCAGGTTCTCTATCCTTTAAGCGCCTTCAGCATCCCGGCCGCGGCGCGCCTGGAGGCGCCGGGGCCGCCGAGCCGTTTTGGCAATTCCTCGAGCGCCTTCAGCTGTGCCTCGCGCCATTTTTCATCCCTCAGCCCCCTGGTTATCTCCGCCGCAAGGCGGCCGGCGCTGCACTCGCCCTGTATGAGTTCTGGGAAAGCATACCTTCCCAGAACAATATTGGCGAGCGAGACGACGGGCAGGTTCACGAGCAGGTGGGCGACGGCGTAGCTGATCCATCCGCCGCGGTAGACCACGGCCATCGGGCACCCGGCCAGTGCGGTCTCGAGCGCGGCTGTGCCCGAGGCGACCGCGGCGAAGTCGGCGGCGCGGGCGAGGGTGTATACCGGGATGCGGCTCGACGGCGCGAAAAATACCGGCGCGTCCGCGCGGTTCCGGGCGGGCGTCATGTCGTTCGGCGGCCTTTCATCGACATCGGCCGCCAAGG